>QHWK01000840.1 GCA_003223775.1 Acidobacteriota bacterium | reverse complement strand
TCGTGATCTCCGCCGGCGTGCGCGCGCCGCACGCGCAGGCGCCGAAGCGCCTCGCGCTGGTCGGCGGCATGCTGCTACGACGTGCCGCCAGTTCACCACGCCGCGATCCTGATCGACGGCACGACGATCGTGCAGGCGGGGCCGGCGTCCGAGGTGAAGGTGCCGAGCGACGCCACCGTCGTCGACACCAGCGGCCGCACGATGCTGCCCGGCCTGATCGAGGCGCACGGCCATCTCATCGCGCTCGGGCACGGCAACTACGAGACGTGGTTCCCGTGGATCGCCGCGCACGGCGGCGACGCGATGCTGACGCGCGTCATGGAAACAGCGGCGCGTCAGCTGCTCTTCGCCGGCGTGACGACGACCGTGGATCTCGGTGCGCCGCTGCAGCCGATTCTCACGATCCGCAACCGGATCAACAACGGTGAGGTCGTCGGCACGCGCGTGCTGGCCAGCGGCCCGTGGATCTCGCGCGGCGCGGGCGGCGCCATGCAGATCGGCTTCGGCGGCGTGAACATCACGACGCCGCAGGAAGCGGCGGCGCAGACCGACAAGCTCGCCGCCGCGGGCGTCGATCAGATCAAGGCGCACGCCGGGCTCACCTTCGACGACTACAGGGCGATCGTCGACGCGGCGCACCGGCGCGGCATCCGCGTGCACGCGCACGTCTACGCCGAGGCGCGCACCGCGCGTGGATCTATCCCGACACCGCCGCGTTTCCGGAGCGGCTGCAGGACCCGGAGATGAAGCGCCTGTTCCCGCCGGAGATCTTCGCCGAGATTCAGCGGTCGCTCGAGAACTGGCCGGCGCTCGGCTACTTCCAGCGGACCGATCGCGAGATGCTGTATCGCGAGCGCGGCGTGAAGCAGTTCATCGAGTCGGGCGCGGTCATGGGCATGGGGACCGACAGCGGCACGCCGATGAATTTCCACAGCGAGGCGCTGTGGCGCGAGATCAAGGTGCACGTCGACATGGGGATGACGCCCCAGCGCGCGATCGCGGCGGCGACGCGCGTCAACGCGCAGATCATCGGCAAGGGCCGCGAGCTCGGCACGATCGAGCCCGGCAAGCGCGCCGACGTCATCGTCGTGAAAGGGAATCCGCTGTTCGACATCGCCGCGCTGTCGAACGTCGAGATCGTCGTGAAGGATGGGATGGTGGTCAAGGACGCGGTGCCGGATTCGCGGACGCGGCCGTCGAGCGGCGCAGGCAAATGAGGGCCGCGGCCGCCGCGCTGGTTCTGCTCGCCGGCACCCGTGCGGCATCGATGCAGCCCCCGCCGCAGATGCCCGCGCCTGACCTCGCGCACCCGCAGAACACCAACGCCGGTATCTTCGCATTCACGGGCAGGTGCGCCGGCTGTCACGACACCGGCAAGGACGGTGCGACGGATCGCTACGCGCTCAACCGGTTCACGCCGGAGCAGGTGCTTGCGTCGATCACCGCGGGCTCGATGGCGCCGTACGCGCAGGGGCTGTCGGATTTCGAGAAGCGCGTCGTCGCCGTGTACGTCGGCGGGCGCCCGCTCGGTGCGTTCGCCGCCGGCGACGCGTCGCAGATGCGCAACCGCTGCGCGCCGCACACTCCCTTCGCGCCGTCCGGCGATGGCGACTGGAACGGATGGGGCGCCGAGAGCGGCAACTCGCGGTTTCAGCGGACGCCGCGCCTCGCCCCCGCCGACGTGCCGAAGCTCGCGCTGAAATGGGCGTTCGGTTTTCCGAACGGCAACTCGGCGTACGCTCAGCCGACGATCGTCGGCGGCCGCGTGTTCGTCGGCGCGGACACGGGCTTCGTCTATGCGCTCGACGCGGCGACCGGCTGCGTCTACTGGTCGTTCCGCGCGAACGCCGGCGTTCGTACGGCCGTGAGCCTCGGCAAGGGCGGCGGCTCGCACCGCTATCTCGCGTACTTCGGCGACGTGAAAGCGAACGTCTACGCGATCGACGCCGACAGCGGGGAGAAGGTGTGGAGCGATCGCGTCGACGCGCATCCGGTGGCGCGCGTCACCGGCGCGCCGACGGTGGTCGAGGCCCGTGTGTACGTGCCGATCTCGTCGCTGGAGGAATCGGGCGCGGGCACCCCGAGCTATCCGTGCTGCTCGTTCCGCGGCGGCGTCGCGTCGTACGACGCGCAGAGCGGCAAACGCCTCTGGACGGCGTACACGATCGCCGAGAAGGCCGTGCCGCTGAGGAAGACGTCGAAGGGCACGCAGTTGTGGGGCCCGGCCGGCGCGGGCGTCTGGTCCTCGCCGTCGGTCGACGTGAAGCGGCGCGTCGTCTACGTCGCGACCGGCAACGCGTACACCGAGCCGGCGGCTCCGGGCTCGGATGCCGTCATCGCATTCGATCTCGACAACGGCCGGCGGCTCTGGACGCGGCAGGTGATGGCGAACGACGCGTACGTGCGCGAGTGCCCCGGGAAGTATCGTCCGCTCGTGCCGACGGAGAACAAGTCGGAGACGTGTCCCGACGATCTCGGGCCCGATATGGATTTCGGCAACGCGCCGATCCTGCGAACGCTGCCGAGCGGACGATCGCTGATCGTGATCGGCCAGAAAGACGGCCACGCGTGGGCGCTCGATCCGGACAGGGACGGCGCGGTGGTGTGGAGCAGACAGGTGGGGCTGGGCCTCGACGCCGGCGGCGGAGCGATTATGTGGGGATCGGCCGCGGACGATCGCTTCGCGTATCTTCCGATCACGCGCGCGGCGCAGACGCTCGGCGTCGCCGCGCTGCGCCTCGAGACCGGCGAGCTCGCCTGGCGTGCGTCGCCTGCGGACGGCGGCGCCGCGCCGGTCTCGGTGATACCGGGCGTCCTGTTCTTCGGTTCGAGCCGCGGGCGGCATGCTGTTCGTGCCGTCCGGGTATTCGGAGCTCGGAAACGGCGTCCGCGGCAACGTGCTGCTCGCCTTCGGTGTGAAGTAGCTTGTGGAGGCTCGCTTATGAGAAAGACGGTTCGTGTGCTCGCGCTCTCGTTCCTCATCGTCGGCGCCGCGCGGCTCGGCGCGCAGCCGCCCGACTTCAGCCAGGTCCAGATCAAGACGACGAAGGTGGCGTCGAATTTCTATACGCTCGACGGGCAGGGCGGCACGATCGGCGTGCTCGCCGGGCCCGACGGCGTGCTGATGGTGGACGCGCAGTTCGCGCCGCTCGGCGACAAGATCGTCGCCGCGATCAAGCAGATCTCCGACGGGCGCATCCGCTTCCTGATCAACACGCACGTCCACGGCGATCATACGGGCGGCAACGAGAACATCGGCAAGCTCGGCGCCGCGATCGTCGCGCGCGAGAACCTGCGCGCGCGGCTCGCGAAGCCCGCCGCGCAGGCCAACGGCCAGCCCGGCGTTCCCGCGCCGCCGATGGCGCTGCCGGTGATCACCTACGACGCGCCCGTGACGATCCACATGAACGGCGAGGACGTGCAGCTGATTCCGGTGACCGCCGCGCACACCGACGGCGACACGATGGTCTACTTCCCGAACGCCAACGTGATCATGACCGGCGACTTCTATCGCTCGACGGGCTACCCGAACATCGATCGCGCCAACGGCGGCACGATGAACGGCATGCTCGCCGGCTTCGATCTCATCGCGCGCACCGGCAAGCCGGACACGAAGATCATCCCGGGCCACGGCGCGACGGTGGACAAAGCGGCGGTCGCGGCGCACAAGGCGATGATGATCGGCGTGCGCGACAAGGTCGCCGCGCTGGTGCGGCAGAACAAGACGCAGGAGGACGTGATCGCGGCGAAGCCGACCTCGTCGTTCGATGCGCAGGTCACCGGCGCGACGCCGATGACGGCCGATCGGTTCGTCGGGCAGCTGTATCAGGAGCTGAAGGCGACGGCGACTCGATGAGATCCGAACGCCGAGCGGCCGTAGGGCAGCGTCGTCACGACTGTAGGGCGAGGCTTTCAGCCTCGCCGCCGCGGCGGCCCTGAAAGGGCCGCCCTACATCCGCCTTGCGGCACCGCGGCACGCCCGGCACCCTGCTTGCAGCCTCGTGCTCGTGTTGCGGAACACCTCAGCGATGAGCATGGTGCCGCGCGCGCTCGCGGCGGTCGCCGCGGCGGCCGTCGTCGCCGCGCGCGGTGCGGCGGTCGAGCGCTTCGACGCGAAGACGGCGTCGTTCGCCGTGACGTTCCACGGCGAGACGTCGGCGTACCGCGACACGGCGGTGGT
>QHWK01000564.1 GCA_003223775.1 Acidobacteriota bacterium | reverse complement strand
CTAACGAGTCGGGCCAGTACGTCAAAGAGCGCCTCCTGCCCGGCACCTACTCGCTGAAAGTCGAGCTCTCCGGGTTCAAGTCGGCGGTGTTCTCGGACATCAAGGTGAACGTCGACACGCAGACCAAGCTCGACGTGAAGATGGCGATTGGCGAGGTGAGCGAGAACGTCACGGTCACCGGCTTCTCGCCGATCTTGAAGACCGATCGCGCGGACGTCGCGACGACGTTCGACTCGAAGCAGATCAACGAGCTGCCGATCCTCGATCGCAACTTCACGAAGCTGATTCTGTTGACGCCGGGAACACAGCAGCTCATGTGGCAGCACGCGGCGAGCGAGAACCCGCAGGGGTCGACGCAGACGATGGTGAACGGCCAGCATTTCAGCGGGACCGGGTACCAGCTCGACGGCACCGAGAACCGCGATCCCATCCTCGGCATCATCGTCATCAACCCGAACTTCGACGCGATTCAGGAAACGAAGATCACGTCGCAGAACTACGACGCGGAGTTCGGGCAGGCGACGGCCGGCGTCGTCTCGGTGCAGACCAAGTCGGGCGCGAACGTGCTGCACGGCACCGGCTACGAATACCACCTGGACGATCGGCTGCAGGCGCGCAGTCCGTTCTCGCAGGCGGTGGCGGATCCGCTCACCGGCAAGTTCATCCCTGACACGAAGCGCGATCAGTTCGGCGGCTCATTGGGCGGACCGATTCAGAAAGACAAGGTGTTCTTCTTCGGCGACTATCAGGGGCTGCGGAGCACGATCGGCGGGTCGCGGCTGCTGACCGTGCCGACGGCGGCCGCGCGCGCGGGCGATCTGAGCGCCTACGGGGTCAACATCTTCGATCCGCTCAGCGGCGCGACGCCGGCGCAGCGTGCGCAGTTTGCCGGCAACGTCATTCCCGCGAGGCAGCTGTCACCGCAGGCGCAGGCGATCCTGAAACTGATCCCGCTGCCCAACCGGCCGGGAAGCGACAACGGCACGCGCGACAACTTCGTCGCGTCGGCCAGCGAGCCGTTCAACGACAACACCTTCGACGGCAGAATCGACGACCGGATCAGCGAGCGGTTGAACGTGTTCGGCCGCTACAGCTTCGCGTCGTTCGATCGCAACGGGCCGACGGCGTTCGGGCCGGGCGGCGGCCAGGAAATCGTCTCGCTCGGCGGCGTCTCGAAGGTGAAGAACCACAGCCTCGCAGCCGGATTCGATCGAACGGTCGGCAGCAATATGACGGCTGATTTCCGTGTCGGCTGGTTCGCGTACAAAGTCGACGTGCTGCCGTTCGACTTCGGCACGACGCCGGCGACCGATGCGGGAATTCCCGGCTTGAATCTCGATCAGACGTTTACATCGGGTCTCTTCGGCGGATTCATCGGGGAGGACAGCGACAGCCGCAGAATCAGGTTCGGATCGGGCCTCGGCGTGAACCGGTGCAACTGCCCGCTCGACGAAGACGAAAAGCAGGTGCAGCTGGTCGGGAACGTGACGCGGCTCGTTCAGAATCACACCGTCAAGTTCGGCGCCGACATCCGGCGCGCATGGAACCTGCGCGTGCCGAGCGATCAGCACCGCTCCGGAGAGCTGAACTTCTCGAACAACCGCACCATCGGGCCGAACGGCGGCGG
Source organism: Acidobacteriota bacterium (assembly GCA_003223775.1). Taxonomy (GTDB): domain Bacteria; phylum Acidobacteriota; class Vicinamibacteria; order Vicinamibacterales; family CAVVIG01; genus QHWK01. Next base: position 9,948 of record QHWK01000564.1, on the reverse strand, counting down.
TCTGGCGCTCGCCTCGTTCCTGCTGGGCGACGTCACGACGTTCAAGCGCTACATCAGTCCGACGACCGATGCCGCCGAGCGGCAGTGGCGTACGGCGTATTACGCACAGGACACGTGGCGCGCGACCGGGAAACTGACGCTGAACTACGGCCTGCGTCTCGACATCATCAATCCGCAGACCGTGAACGATTCCGGGAAGGGCGGATTTCTGCTGATGTCGGTCAACGGCCAACAGATCGACATCGCGTCGCCCGACATCCGCGTGGCCGGCGTCAACGGGATCGGACTGAACGGCGACGTCAAGAACGCGCTGAACTGGGCGCCGCGCGTCGGCGTCGCGTATCAGCTGACCGACAGGACGGTCCTGCGCGCGGGCTATGGCCGCAGCTACGATCTCGGCGTCTTCGGATCCGTATTCGGTCACACGGTCACGCAGAACCTGCCGGTGCTGTCGGCGCAGAACCTGAATGCGCCGCAGAATTTCGCGGCAGTGTTCAACCTCAAGGACGGGCCGCCGCCGCCGGTGTTCCCGGCGGTGCCGGGCAGTGGCCTGCTGCGCCTGCCCGACGGCGTGTTCGCGCGCGCGCTGCCCGATACGCAGCATCCGCCCGCCGTGGATGCGTACAACGTCACCGTGCAACGCGAGCTGACGGCCGACATCTCGGTCGAGGCTGCGTATGTCGGCAACCGCGGCGCGCACGTGTTCGTCGGCGACGGCCCCGCGGTGAACGCCAATCAGCCGCGGCTCGACGGCTTCCCGACCGTCCCGACCGATCTCCGCAAGCCGTACTTCACACGCTACGGATGGACGCAAGGCATCGACGCGTTCTGCAACTGCGGCACGAACCGGTACGATGCGCTGCAGACGAAGCTGACGAAGCGGTTTTCGAGAGGGTATTCGGTGTTCGCGCAGTACACGCTGCAGCGCGAGCGCCAGCACGGCGGCGACCAGTTCTTCTATCTGCCGGATTTGGAATACGGGCCCGCCGATTGGGATCGCGCGCACAATTTCTCGGTCGCGACCACCTACGAGCTGCCCATTTTCAGGAACAACCGGCTGCTCGGCGGCTGGCAGTTCAATCAGGCAACGACCATTCAAAGCGGTCTGCCATTCAACGTCACGTACCGCGACGCGGGCGCCGATCGCGACGCCGGTCCGAATCGACCGGATCTCGTCGGCGATCCGATGGCGGGCGGCGGCACGCGCGATCGCTGGTTCAACGTGACGCCGATCGGTGCGTCGGGCAGCGCGTTCGCCCGGCCGGCGGTCGGCACGTTCGGCAACCTGCCGCGAAACGCTCTGGTCGGTCCCGGCTACTGGCGGACCGACGCGTCGCTGTTCAAACGATTCAGCTTCTCGAGCGGCCAGGCGTTCGAATTCCGCATCGAGGCGGTGAACGTGTTCAACCACGTCAACCTCGGCAACCCCGACTCGGAGATCGGCGTGCCGGGCAACAACAACGCGAACGCCGGGCGGATCACGTCGACCGCGTACGGTGGCGTGGACCCGCAGCGCAACTTCCAGTTCGCTCTGAAGTTCGTGTTCTAGCGCATTTCGCGCGCGGCGTCTGGCCGCCCTTTCATGGCGGCCAGAGGTCCGGCCTGAGAGGCCGGACCTGCACCCGGTTGTCGTCGCACCGGCGCGTTCTGCCGGTGCGCCAGCCCCGCGAGCAGGTCGAGAATCGCGGCGTTCGTCCACCCGAACCCGATCTCGTTCGACGTGTACCCGAACGCGAGGCCGGCGCTCACATCCGACGAACGACGCATCACGTCGTACTTCTCGACGATGACGTGGCGCGCCTCGAAATCCAGCCGTACGGCGCGTCCCACTGGCTGCCCGTGGTCTGCGTGCTGGTCAGGATCCCTCCGGGCGCCTCGAAGCGCGACAGATTCGCGGCGACGCGGCCGGCCTGCTGCGGCGAAGACATGCCCGCCCACAGCGGGTAGAACGTCGTCGCGAACGGGTAATTCCGCCGCCGCTTCGTTTCGACGTTGTAATCGAAATAGAGGCCCGCCTCCGGATCCCATAAGTAGCGATCGACGAGCTCGCGGCGCCGGCGCGCGAGGCGCTGCCATCGGGACGCGGCTGCGGAATCGCCGAGGAGAGTGTGGATCCGTGCGGCGTCCTGCTCCATGCGGTACAGCAGGACGTTCAGACACACCGGCGCGTAGTCGACGATCGCGGCGCTGAACGGGCCGAAGCGGTTCGACGGATCGAAACCCGATTCGCGCATCGACCGATCGCCTTTGTAGAAGACATCGGTGAGCGTGTCGGCGGCGCGGTCGTAGAACCGCGCGACGTCGTAGTCGTCGATCTGGTGCGTGCGGTAGTACTCGCGGACGCGATCGTAATGAGTCCGGCCCTGCGCGTCTCGTTCGTCGGAGACGACTTCAGGCGCCGGCCCGTTGCCGAGATCGAAGTAGCGCGACAGCCCGGTCGATTCGACGAGATGCGGCGGCGTGGTCCAGAAGCGGTAGTAGCGATCGATCGCCGGCACGGTCGCCCGCAGCCAGGCGCGATCGTGCGTCCTGTCGTACACGCCGAGGATCATCTCGGTCAGGAACGGCGGCTGCGATCGCGTCAGGAAGTAGGTGCGGTTCGCGTTGAGGATCATGCCGTAGTGGGCGATTTCGTACGTGAAGTTGTCGGTCATGTTCCGCGCGAGGCCGAGCTCGCCGTCGCGCAGAAGGCCACGCTGAATGAAATAGCTGTCCCATCCATACATTTCGTTGAACCGGCCGCCCGGCACGACGTACGGATGCGGCAGATACAAGAGGCCGTGGCCGCGGATGTCCTCCAGTCGATCGGGCAGCGTGCGGAGCTCGATCTTCTGAAAATCTTCGGCGGAAAGCGCGCCGCGCAGCTGCCGCTCGACGTCGGCGCGGTCCTCATCCGCCGCGACATACACGGCGGACGGTTCTCCCGCGTCGCGGCGAATCTTCGGATCCGGCGCTGCCTTCGGGAGGTCCCGCGTCGAGCGGGTCAACACACTCCACGTTCGCTTGATGTACTGGCGGACCTGCTGTCGCGCGGCGTTGGTTCGCTGCATCTATGTTACGGCCGCCGATGGTGATTTCGAGGATGCGCTGGATCGTGACGCAGGATTGGTGGAACCATCACGCCCAGTGCGATTAGGATCGTTCAACGTTCCTCCGGCAGGCCGGCACAATTTGACGAGGCATTCCGAAAGGTGGGGTCGCACGATGAGCGTTCGACGTTTCGCAGTCATCGGTGTGATAGCGGGCGGGCTGCTGGCGTGCCTTGCGTCGGCGCAAACACCCGTCGTCGACGACGCGGCGTTGCGGCACGCCGGCGCGGGTGGCGCGGAGTGGCTGACCAACGGCCTCGATCTCGCCGAGACGCGATACAGCCCGCTGAAACACATCACCACGGCCAACGTCGACCGGCTCCGACTGGGATGGGCCTACGAGCTGGCGTCTTCCGGCGGTGGGCAACTCGCGACGCCGCTCGTCTGGAACGGAACGATCTACGGAATCACCAACTGGAGCGTCGTGTTCGCGGTCGATGCGCGCACCGGCAAGGAGCGCTGGCGCTGGGACCCGGAAGTGAACCAGACCGCGGTGCGGCCGAAAGTCTGCTGCGGCGTCGTGAATCGGGGCATGGCTCTCTACAAGAACATGATCATCGCGCCGATCATCGATGGACGGCTCGACGCGCTGGATGCCGACACCGGCAAGGTCGTCTGGGAGACGCGCGTCGCGTTTCCTCAGGATGACTACACGCTCACGATGGCGCCGCGCATCGCCAAAGGCAAGGTGGTTATCGGGGCCAGCGGTGGAGAGTACGCCGTTCGCGGATTCTTCGACGCCTACGACGCGATGACCGGGCGGCGCGCCTGGCGGTTCTATACGGTACCCGGCGATCCCGGCAAGCCGTTCGAAAATCCAGCGCTGAAGAAAGCCGCCGCCACGTGGAGCGGCGACTGGTGGAAGCGAGGCGGTGGAGCGACGGTGTGGGATGGCATGGCGTACGACCCGGAACTGGATCTCATTTATGTGGGCACCGGCAACGGTGCGCCCTGGCCGCAATCGCTGCGTTCGCCCGGAGCAAAACCGGAAAGAGAAAACAAGGACAACCTGTACGTGTGCTCGATTCTCGCGGTTCGCCCCGACACCGGAGCGATGGTGTGGTACTTCCAGCCGGTGCCCGGCGATTCCTGGGACTTCGACAGCACGCAGCAACTGACGCTTGCGAACCTGACGATCAACGGGAAGCCGCGCAAGGTCATCATGCAGGCGAGCAAGAACGGCTTCTTCTATGTGCTCGATCGGCTGACGGGCGCGTTCATTTCAGGTCAACCCTTCGCACGGGTGACGTGGGCAAAAGGACTGGAGCCTGGCACCGGCCGTCCGATTGTCAATCCCGAAGCGGAATACGGCCGCGACGCCGTCGAGTTGTTCCCGAACCAGGTAGGAGCCCACGCCTCGAGCACGATGTCCTTCAATCCGAATACCGGGCTCGTCTACTTTACCGCCACGATCGACGGCGGCTCCAACTACGCCGTGAACCCCGACTTCACATACCAACCCGGCAGACACAACGAGGGCCTTGCGCGCGGCGCGACTCCGACGCGTCCCAGACCGCCGGCAATCGGACCGCCGGCGGTGGACGGGCAACGAACCGTGTTGCTGGCGTGGGATCCCGTGACGCAAACCGAGCGATGGCGCGCCCCGGCAGGAGGCGCCCGCTTCGGCGGCACCCTCACGACCGCTGGAAATCTGGTGTTTCAGGTTGTTCCGGATGGACGCTTCATCGCCTACGACGCCGGGAACGGCAAGAAGCTTTTCGAACTTCAAACCGAGACGCACACTGGTATGGGACCGCCCATCACGTATCTGGTCGACGGCAAGCAATACGTGGCGTTCATGGGTGGTGTCGGCCAGCCTCCAACTTCGACTGCCGCGGGTCGCGGATCGAGTCCCGCGACATCTCCCTCGTCGACGGCGGTGTCTTCACCGAAGCTGTTTTCGTTCGTCCTGGATAGCAACAACGCATCGGGCGGCCGCGAGTAGACCGGCATCATGACTCCCGTCCGATCGTTACGGCTCCTGCGGCTCTGGCGGCCCGCCGCGGCGTGCTGGAGGCGGCGCGGGCCGGCCCTGCCGGGTCAGGAACGCCAGCAAGTCTTTGAACTCGTCGGGCGTAAGCCGCTTGTCGTAATCGGTCGGCATCAGGCTTCTTGGCTCGACGACGACGCGGCGGAGCTTGGCTCGATCGAACAGATGCAGTTGATTGTCGTTCCCGATCATCTGCAGCGAATAGCCGTCTTCATTCAGGAGCACGCCCTCGATGATCTTGCCGTCCGCCGTCGTGACGTACACCGGCAAGTAGGAGTCCATCACGGGCAGCGCCTGCAGATGTGCGCCGCCGCTCCCATACACACGATGCTGCTGCTTCGTGAGCGCATCGGAGATGGAGCGGGCTTTTCGAGTTCCGGCGATGTTCGACAGATCGGGTGCCGTCAGCCCGCCTCTACCGCTCATCATGTGGCAGGTGCCGCACTGACCCTTGCCCCAGAAGACCTGTTCGCCGTGCGCGACGTCGCCGGGAAGCGGGTTGTCGATCGCCGTCCCGCGCAGCGTGTGAATGTAGGTGACCACCTTCCAGATGTCCGCCTCCGGCAACCGCTGGGGCGACATCGGCGTGCCCGCGACGCCGTTCTTGATGATGTTGAACGTCTGCGCGTCCGATACCCCGATGTCGAGGCGGTCGGCGGATACGATCGCCGGTCCGATGTCTCCGCCGCCACCGCCGGCGCCGTGGCACTTCGTGCAATGCTGGTTGTACAGGGTCTCGCCTTCGGCCACAGCCTCAGTCTTGCCAAGAAACGGATTGGCAGGGCCGGGCGGGGCGCCGCGCTGGGCGAGCAGCGGCGCGACGGCGCACAGGAGTAACCCGGCAAACGAACGAGCGGCTTTCATACGCGGTCTCCTACCGGCCATCGAACAAGCCAAAGGCGAACACGTTTGTTCCTGACGCGATTGCGAAAAACTGTTCGCCGTCGACGCTGTAGGTGACCGGCGCGGCGGTAATCACGTCGCCCGTGTTGAAGTGCCACAGTGACTTCCCGGTTTTCGCGTCGAGGACGCTGACCTGGCTGATCTGCTCGGGAGCAAAGACGATCCCGCCGGCGGTCGACAACAACCCGGGGCCGTAATGGTTCGACCGGATGGCTTTGTACTCCCACATGCGCTTGCCGGTGAGCGCATCGATCGCGCGCACATACGCCTGCCACGGCGCGTGCGGGCTCTCGTAATAACCGGTCCCCGAATCGGGCACGGTGCTCGACGTGATCACATTGATACCGCATCCTTCGGCGACGACCACGTAGAGATAGCCTGTGTCGCGGCTATACGTCGGAGGCGGCCAGTTCGTCGCGCCTGCAGTCGACGGACAGGTCACGGCGCCCTTGACGGTTGGTTCGTGTCCGGGTGCGACGAGCGGGCGGCCCTTGCCGTCGAGCCCGGTCGCCCAGTCCAACTTGTCGACGAACGGCGTCCCCTGCAGGAACTCGCCGGTGACACGATCGAGGATGTAGTAGAACCCGTTGCGGTTCGCCTGCAGCAGCAGCTTGCGCGGCCGGCCCCGGTACGTGGCGTCAACGAGCACCGGCGACTCCAGCGAATCCCAATCATGGACGTCGTGCGGCGTGTTCTGGAAATGCCACGTCAGCTTTCCCGTCTTCACGTCGAGCGCGACGATCGAGTCGCTGTACAAGTTGTCGCCAGGCCGCGCGATTCCCGTCCATTGCGGATCCGGTTGGCCGGTGCCGTAGTAGATCAGGTTCAGTTCGGGATCGTACGAACCGCTCACCCAGATGGGCGCGCCCGCCGGAGTGCCGCCGCCCCACGTCGCGAAGGCCGGATCCTCCGGCGCGGTCGGCACGGCCGACCAGGTCCAGGCATATTTCCCGCTCTCCGCGTCGTAGGCCTGAATGAAGCCATGCGGCCGGTTGCCGCAGACGATCACCTTTCCGTCGGCGACCAGCGGCGCGCCGCCGCTGATGGTGAATCCGCCTTCCGACTTCACGTCCCAACGGACGCCGCCGGTGCGCGCGTCGAGCGCGACCAGATGACTGTCCGACGTCGCCAGATAGACCTTGTCGCCGTAGATCGCCGTGCCGCGTTGTCTCGCCGCGGCAGGCGGCTGGCGCTGGTACTTCCAGATGATATTGCCCGTACGCGCATCGAGCGCGTCGATGCGATTGAATCCGGAGATGTACATGACGCCGTTCGCCACGATCGGCGTCGGCTCCAGCTCGGTCGTGCCGTCGACGTGATACACCCACTTCGCTTCGAGCCGCGACGCGTTGGCAGTCGTGACCTGTTTCAGCGGCGAATAGCGCTGAGACGTGTACGAGCCGCCGTAGGTGACCCAGTCCTTCGCATCCGGACTGATCAACGCCTGATCGGGCGTCGGGACTTGTGCTGCGGGTGAACCGCACAAGCCGACACACATCAGCCCGAACAGCACGAGAGGCTTCTTAGGCACACATATCTCCAGACGTCGCAAATTCGAATCTTACTTCCCTGACACCGTCATGAACTCGGCCGCCGGCAGCGCAGAAGGCGTGAATCGCGCCTTCGCGACCGCGCCGCGGAAGTAGTTGACCTTGTTCATCCGGACGCCGACCGAGGCGCGTCCCGGCGCCTGCGGCTTGAACGCGACTTCGGCCTCACCCTGCAGTTCGCCGTTCACGTAACTGCGGTACCACCTGCCGTCGTAGACCTGCGCGACGTGATACCACCGTCCGATCGGATGAAGCTTGTCCGCGAACATCAACGCCTTGCTGTACCCAGGCCCGTTCATGAACGCGTCCAGATACCACTGATTCCCGTCGACGACGCGAATCTCGAACAGCAACCGCGAGTTCGGCTCCGACGTCGTCTTCTCGACGCTCGTCGCGAGGCCGGTCTTCGGATCGATCTCCGCGAGGTGGAACCACCGCTGCTGGGTCGCGCCGCCATCGGGTCTGAAAATCGCCTCGAACGTAAACGTGTCTGCGCCGGCAAGCGGATGCTGCTCGATGAGGAGTGAATCGCCAACGCCGTCGAATGCGATGGCCTTGCCGACCGGAGTGTCGATGAGCCTGGGATGACCTTCGACCGTGGTCTTCGCGCCGCCGATCGTATCCAGGCGATCGAACGTCCAGGTGATCTGCCGGGACGCCGCCGTGGCTGCGTTCACGAACAACACCGACGCGGGTTGATCGATCTTCAACTCCGCCCCGGTAGGCGTCAGCCTGCCGGTCGCGGCATCGATGGCGAAGACGACGACGTTGTTCGAGCTCTGGTTCGAGACGAACAGGTATCGCCCGCTCGGATCGATCGTGAGGTTGCGAGGCGTACGGCCCAGCGCCGGAAAGAACTCGCCCAGCGTCAATGTGCCTTCCGCCGGATCGACCGCGAACATGGCGATCGTGTCTGCGCCACGGTTCGACACGTAGAGGAAGCGCCCGGCTTTGTCGATTTGGATCTCGGCGGTCGTATTCCGGCCGGTGAAGCCGGCGGGCAGCGTCGAAATCTGCTGAATCTCGTTCAGCCGCCCGTCGTTGACGCTGAAGACGCTCACCTGTGAATCGGTTTCATGGTTCACGTAGAGAAACCTGTCGTTCGGGCTCAACACCAGCCGACGCGGCCCCGAGCCGGCGCTCACCGCGACAAAAGGCGGAGTAGAGGGTGTGAGCGCAGGCTTCGTTGGATCGACGCGGTAGGTATAGATGCGATCGAGGCCGAGCTCGGCGACGAACGCGAACCGGTCGTCTTTCGTGAACACCACGCCATGCGTGTGCGCGCCGGTCGTCTGACGCGGACTCGATGCCGGGCCGGCGTGGTGGTCCACGTACACCGGATCGCCCAGCGTGCCGTCCGGCCGAATCTTCAGCGCGGCGAACGACGAGTTGTTGCGATCCAGATCCGTGGTACGAAACCCGTAGTTCGTCACCGCCGCGAACGTGCCGCGCGGATCGACGACGACCTGATTCGGGAGGCCTCCACCGGCGCTCGCCTTATTCAGCAGCGTCAGCGCTCCGGTCTTCGCGTCGACGGCGTACGCGCTCACAGTATCCGCCTTCGCCGCGTCGGCTGTCTGCCAGTTCGTGGCGAACAGGAACTTCCCGTCTGGCGTCGCGTGCACGTATGCAGGGTTCACCGTCGGCGCGACGAGGCCCAGCGGCGCGACGGCGCCGCTCGCCGGCGAGAACCGCCAGCCGTAAATGCCTTTCGAGGTCGAAGGCGGATCCGTGTAGCTGCCGACGTAGACGAAGCAGTCGTCCGCCCCGGGCGGCGCTGCGCGAACGGCTGCGAGCCAGGCGGCAGCGGCAAGACACGCAACGGCGGCCGGCGTCAGCGATCGGTGCACTCTCATGGTGTGGCCGCTTTCGAGGGGCAAGATTATCCCCGAAGCCGCCGCGCCGGGTGTGACAAATTGAGACCGGACAGTCTCGAACTGGAGGACACGCTGCGCCGAAAAGGGCCGCGATTCGCCTTACTTGTTCTCTTGCGCCGTGGTCGGGGTCGACGGTTTCTTGCCGTTGATGTACCTGTCGTACCACGCGAGGTACCGCTCGTAGCGATCGCGGACGTAGCTCGGGCGCGTGATGCCGTGGAACTCGTTCGGGTAAATCACGAGCTGTGTGTCGACGCCGAGGCTGCGCAGCGCCTGATACATCTGCTGGCCGCCCTGCACCGGCACGTTGAAGTCCTTCTCGCCGCCGAGGAAGAGCGTCGGCGTCTTGATGCGGTCGGCGTGCAGGAACGGATACGACAGTTTCTGGTAGGTCTCCCACGCCTTCGGATCCCACGGCGGGCCGATTTCGTAGTCGTACTGGATGATGTACTGATCGGTGCCGTAGAAGGAGACGGTGAACGCCGTCCCGGCGCCGCTCGTGCCCGCCTTGAAGCGCGTGTCGCTCGCAATCATGTAGT
>QHWK01000799.1 GCA_003223775.1 Acidobacteriota bacterium | reverse complement strand
CGCCGGAATCGCGGCGCCGACGAGCAGCGCGCTCTCGACGAGTGATTCGCGGATGATCCGGCCGCGGCTCGATCCGAGCGCGAGACGGATCGCGATCTCGCGCTCGCGCTCCGCCGCGCGCGCGAGCAGCAGGTTCGCGATGTTCGCGCAGGCAATCAGCAGCACGAGGAGCCCGGCCGCCTGCCACAGCGCCAGCACCTGCGGCACGCCGACGTCCGACATGCCGCGGCTCACGGTGTAGACCGCGGCGCCGAGCTGCGCGTTCGTGTCCGGATGCTCGCGCGCCAGCCGCTGCGCAATCGCGCGCATCTGCGCCTGCGCCTCCGCGAGCGTGCGGCCCGGCGCGAGCCGGCCGTACACCGTCAGGTCGTGCGCCGCGCGGTCACGCGACGCCTGCTCGTCGAGCGCGAGCGGCGCCCACAGCTCGGCGCCCATCGGAAAATCGAATCCCGCCGGCATGACGCCGACGACGATCGACTGATCGCCGTCGGCGCGCACGGGGCGTCCGACGATCGACGGATCCGCGCCGAAACGCCGCCGCCACAGGCCGTCGCTGAGCACGATGCGCTTCGCGTTCGCGGGCACCTCTTCGTCGGCGCGGAACGTGCGCCCGATCGCCGCGTGCGCGTCGAGCGCGTCGAAGAACGCGGGGGAGACGAAGAAGCCGAGGACGCGCTCCGGCTCGTCGCGGCCCACCAGGTTCGCGTCCCACCAGAGCGTCGCCGCCAGATGCTCGATCGCGCCGCCCTGGAGCTCGCGCCGCCAGTCGAGAAAATCGGCGCGCGACACGGTTTCGCGGCGGCCGATCCACTGCGGCGACGTCGTCAGCGGCATGACGATGCGATCGACGTCGTGCATGTCGTAGGGATGCACCAGCAGCGCGTCGACGACGCCGAAGACGGCGGCGTTGGCGCCGATGGCGAGCGCGAGCGTCACCACGACGGCGGCCGTCAGCATCGGACGCTTCGCGAGCGACCGCACCACAAAGCGGAGGTCCATGGTCAGACGATCCATCGGCGTCCCTCCACGGACGGATGGCAAGTGGACCCCGCGCAGACATGCCGCCCGCCGACGCTTTAACTTGCGTCGGTGGCGCCGTGGCCGACGAGCGTCCCGTTCACGTCGATGTTGTCGAGGATCGCGCCGCCGAACTGATCAGGACCGCCGGAGGGGTCCTGGCCTTCGTCGAAGATGATAACGATTCTCTTGACGATATCGGCGGGCAAAATCGGCGGGAACGCTGCCGCAAGACCTGCGGTGTTCCACCGCAACCGAATCCACCCCGTCGTACTAGGTTGCTGTGTCGTCGGAGACGGTGAGCTGCAGCCGAGGAAATGGACAGCTCCGTCGCTCGTCACCACGTCGAACCGCGGCGCACCTGCGCCGCAATGTGAGCCAAGCGGATCGGTACTGAGACCGAGCTTCCTGATGTCGTAGCCCGTCGGACACGCGTCGTCGGTAAACCCCATGGTCATGCCGACGCCCGTGAAAGAAGCGTTCGGGAGCGCGATGAAGGCATTCGTCGGACAGCCGATCCCGTTGAGCCACGCCGCCTGGACGAGATTCGTGTGGGCCGGATCGAACTCTTGCGGTTTCACGGCATGGAACTGCCCCGGCGGATCGGTCAGCGGGTCGATGACCGGTTCGGGCAGCAGACTCATCAACGCGGTATTGAGCTGCGAAAGGGTGCTGCCGCCGATCTGACCGTGCACACGGGACGTGAAAGCAACGACGCCCAGGAACGCGGCCACCCCTGCCAATCTGACGAGTCGAGATCGCATACGTACCTCCTTCGATGGTGCGGTACCGAGATCGACAGGCGTGTCAATCAACGGACCACGTGTTGTCACGAATCGGAGGGGCCAGGGTGCGGTAGTGTGGAACGCAACGACCAACAATGCGGCGCGAGTTACTCCGACGAGCGTGCGTCACGCGGCAGTGGCGGCCCCTCCTGTTTTGCAGAAGCGGCGTGCTACAAACGTCGTACCGCGATTTCGCGCACGCGTAGACGCGCCTGCGTCTTCTTTCGCGCGTCGGCGTCAATGACGTATCAATCAGCTCGCGAGCGTTCGCTCGCGCTCGTCGAGCGGCTAGACTCCGATTACACCCGCGAGCTCCTTCACCGCGGCAGCCGACTTCTTGAATGCCGCCTCTTCCTCCGGCATCAGCTTGATCTGCACGATCTGTTCGATACCGCGGGCGCCGAGCTTCACGGGTACGCCGACGAACACGCCATCCACGCCGTACTCGCCCTGCAGGAACACCGAGCACGGCACGATCTTCTTTTTGTCGAGCAGGATCGCTTCCACCATCTCGACGACAGACGCCCCCGGCGCGTACCACGCGCTCGTCCCCACGAGCTGCGTGATCTCGAGGCCGCCGCCGGCGGTCCGCGCCGAAATGCGATCGATCGTCGCCTTGTCCAACAGCTCGGTGATCGGGATGCCCGCCACCGTCGAATAGCGCGGCAGCGGCACCATCGTGTCGCCGTGGCCGCCGAGCACGAACGCGTGGACGTTCTCCACCGACACGTTCAGCTCCGCCGCGATAAACGCCCGCATGCGCGCCGAGTCGAGCACGCCGGCCATGCCGATCACTCGCTCCCGCGGAAAGCCGCTGAGCTTCAGCACCGCCTGGCACATCGCATCGAGCGGATTGGCCACCGGCACGATGATGCAGTTGGGCGAGTACTTCACCACCTGTTCGGTGACCGCTTTCATGATGTTGAAATTCACATTCAATAAGTCGTCACGACTCATGCCAGGTTTTCGCGGAACGCCCGACGTGATGACCACGACATCGGAGTTCGCGCTGTGCGCGTAGTCGGAGCCGCCGACGAGCAGGCTGTCCGATCCGACGATCGGACAGGTTTCCAGCATATCGAGCGCGACGCCCGCCGCCTTCTGGTCCGCGATGTCGACGATGACGACGTCGGCGAGCTCCATTTCGGCGATGCTTCGGGCAACAGTCGCGCCAACGTTGCCCGCTCCCCCTACGACCGTCACTTTGCGATTCATTTTCTCAGTCCTCCCGATTCCCGGCCGCCGCACCGATCGACGATGGCCGATCGACGATCGACGATTTTTAGGTCACGTCCCCACCAGCTTTGAAAATCGATCAACAGATTTTGTGGAAAAGCCTGTTGAAAAGATCATTTAAAACGGTGTTCGGACCGATCAAGTCGAACAAATTAGCGGATTGCACCATCGTGGTGCGATCGCGCACACAATCCACGGCTCAGCAAAACCGACGGATTATACTGTAGGCGGCGCTATGAAAATTGTGATCGCGGATGGTCTGCCGGCCTCCGCTCTCCATCACCTTCAACAACCCGATTGGACAATTGACGCGAAGCAGGGACGCCCGGCGGCCGAGTTGGCATCGAATCTCACAGATGCGGACGCCTTAATCGTTCGAAGCGCCACGAAGGTGACGCGGGAGCTGATCGAATCCGCTCCCAAGCTGCGGGTGATCGCCCGGGCCGGCACGGGCGTCGACAATGTGGACGTCGCGGCTGCTACGGCCCGCGGAATCGTCGTGATGAAT
>QHWK01000820.1:3566-4823 GCA_003223775.1 Acidobacteriota bacterium | reverse complement strand
CGATCGACGAGACGCCGGGCCTGAGGAACCCGCCGAACGGATGGCTCTACAACACGAACAACTGGCCGTGGACCGCCGCGGGCCCGAACAGCCCGAAGAAGGCGGACTTCCCCGTCTACGTCGAGCGCAACGGCGAGAATCCGCGCGGCGTGCACGCGGTCAAGGTGCTCGAGAACCGGAACGACTTCACGCTCGAGTCCTTGATCTCGACCGCGGCGTTCGACAGCTACCTGACGGAGTTCGACGTCATGCTGCCGCCGCTCTTCAAGGCGTACGACGCGCTGCCGGCGGCAAATCCGCTCAAGCGCAAAGTGGCGGAGCCGATCGCGATGCTCAAGAGCTGGGATCGCCGGTGGAGCGTGTCGTCCGTGCCGACGTCGGTGGCCGTCTACTGGGGCGAGGACATCGGACGCCGCGTCGCCGACGATGCGCGGAAAGCGGGCATGTCGGCCGACGACTACGCGGCGGCCAAGGGCGCGCCCGAGCAGCTCGTGCAGGCGCTCGCCGCCGCCGTCGACCGGCTCGAATCGGACTTCGGCAGCTGGAAGACGCCGTGGGGCGAGATCAACCGCTACCAGCGGATCAACGGCGCCCTCGTGCAGCCGTTCGACGACGGCAAGCCGAGCATCCCGGTGGGCTTCACCTCGGCGCGGTGGGGTTCGCTCGCCTCGTTCGGGGCGCGGACCTACAACGGCACGAAGAAGATGTACGGCACCACCGGCAACAGCTTCGTCGCGGCGGTCGAGTTCGGCGATCGCGTGCGCGCGAAGGCGGTCACCGCCGGCGGCGAGAGCGGCGATCCGGCGTCGCCGCACTTCGGCGATCAGGCGCAGCGCTACAGCACCGGCGATCTGCGCGACGTCTACTTCTACCGGCAGGACGTCGAGAAGCACGCCGAGCGCCAGTATCATCCGGGGCGGTGATGATCACGCGCAGGTCGTGGCTGTTCGGCGCCGCGGCCGCGATCGCGTCGCACGCGGCGCCGCGCGGCGAGACGCGGCGGCTCGAGACATTCACCGACTGGGTGCGCGCGGCGCGGAACGAACGCGAGCGTGCGCTGCAGACGCTCGCCGGGTGGATTCGCGAGCACGATGCGCCGATCCACGCCTGGGTCCAGATTTCGCCGGAACAGCCGACGGGCCGCGGCGCGCTCGAGTCGATTCCGTTCGGCGTCAAGGACATCATCGAGACGAAGGGCCTTGCGACCGAATACGGATCGCCGATCTACAAGGGCCGCATCGGCGCCGACGACGCCGC
>QHWK01000820.1:0-3494 GCA_003223775.1 Acidobacteriota bacterium | reverse complement strand
CACGCAGACCGGCGGCTCCGTGCTGCGGCCGGCGTCGTACTGCGGCGTCACCGGCTTCAAACCGACTTACGGCGTCGTGCCGCTCGACGGCGTGCTGCCGTTCGCGAAGAGCCTCGATACGCTCGGCTTCTTCACCCACACCGCCACGGACATGATCGCGTTGTGGGACGCGATCGGCCACGCGACGAGCGGCGGCGCCGACGTGCCGCCGATGGCGGTGCCCGATCCGCTGCCGAAGGTCGAAGCGCCGATGTCCGCCGCGTTCGCTCGAACTCTCGCGCGCCTGCGCGGAGCGGGCCTGGCCATCGCCGGGATCGACATCGCGAACATGCTCGAGGACCTCACCGCGGCGAACCGCACGATCATGTTCTACGAGGGCGCGCGTGTTCACGAGCAGCGCTACAAGGAATACGGCGAGCGCCTCCAGCACATGGCCGCGCTCGTGCGCGACGGCCTCCAGATTCCCGTGCAGACCTACGACGAGACGCGGCGGCGCGTGGACCGTTGGCGCTCGCGGATCGCCGACGTCTACAAAGCGACGCCGATCGTTCTCGTGCCGGCGGCGACCGGGCCGGCGCCGCTCGGTCTCGACTCCACCGGCGACTCCAGCATGAACGCGCCGTGGACGACGCTCGGCGTGCCGGCGATCACGATCCCGATGCCGGCCGCCGGCGGTCTGCCGCTCGGCCTGCAGTTGACGGCCGCCCACGGCGACGAGGCGCGCCTGCTTGGGGCCGCCGTGCGGATCGAATCGCTGCTGAATGGGTCAGGCGGGTCGGGCGGGCCAGGCAGGTCGGGCAGGTCAGGCAGGCAGGTAGGTCAGGTGAATCGGGCAGCTCGGACGATGCAGAATCACACGTAGGGCGACCGTTTCAGGGTCGCCTACGCGTTCGAAAAACGTAGGTAGTGACATGAGCACGATCGTCCGCATCGCCGCGGCGCTGATGTTCGCGGGAATCGTCACGGTGACGGAAAACGCAAACAACGGACGCCGCGGGACTTTCGTGCTGCAGCAGAGGGATACGTTCACGCGCGGCGCGGAGCAGCTGACGGTTACCATCGTCCCCGATTCTGGCACCGATCAACTTACGGGGATCGCCGGACGCATCACGATCACGAACTCCGGCGGCGCGCACTCCTACGTTTTCGAGTACACGCTCCCGGGCTCGCGCTGAGCGGCCTCGCGCCGCGGCACGAAGCCGATCCGCTTCTGCAGCCGCGCGAGCGCGAGAAACAGCGCGACCCACACGCGCGTGACGATCGACGGACGCCAGTAGCCGGCGAACACGGTCGCCAGCGCGCGGTACATCCGCTCGGGCGGATCGTCGTCGAAGAACAGATCGCGGAACTCCGGCGTATAGAAGCCGATTACGAAGCGGCGGAAGGAGAGATACCGCTGCCGCTGGCGGCGCGAGAAGCGGCGGAAGCTTCGCGCGGAGAGATCGCCGCGCGCGATCCCTTCCTCGACCGCCTGCGCCGCCTCGAGGCCCGACTCGAGCGCGATCGCGACGCCGGTCGAGAACACAGGGTCCAGAAACGATCCCGCGTCGCCGGCGAGCAGCCAGCGATCGCCCGCGTAGGCGCGCGACCCGAACGAGAAGTCGCGCTCCACGCGCACGGGCCACTCCCGGCGCGCCGCGGCGAGCAGTTCGGCGACGACGGGCGTCTCGGCGATCGCGCGCGCGAGGACCTCCTCGTGATCGAGCGCCGCGAAGGCGCGGAACGCGGCGCGCGGCAGCACGACGCCGACGCTCATGAGCTCCGGCGAGATCGGGATCAGCCAGAACCACCCCAGGTCGTCGCGCGCGACGATCCGGATGTCGCCCGCGCGGCGGCCCGCCGGACGCGGCACGCCCGAGTAGTGCGCGAAGACCGCGACGTTGGCGAGCCGCGGCTCCTCGACGCGCAGATCGAACTTGCGGCCGAGCAGCGCGCCGCGGCCCGAGGCGTCGATCACCACGCGCGCGCGAAGGGAGTACGCCGCCGGCGCAGCGTCGGACGCGCGCACCGTTGCCGTGACGCCGTCCGCGTCGAACGCGACGTCGATCGCGCGATGCCCCTCGCGGAGGTCGGCGCCGCTCGCGGCGGCGTGGCGCAGGAGCAGATCGTCGAACGCGGCGCGCGGCACCGGCATGAACGTCGCGCCCCACTTCTGCGTGAAGCCGGCGCGCCGGACCGCTTCGTCCGCGCCGATCGCGCGCAGGACGTCGTTGGTCGACGCAAGGAGCGATTCGCCGATGTGGAAGCGCGGAAACCGATCGCGCTCGAGGAGCACGACGCCGCGGCCCGCGCGCGCGAGAAACGCCGCCGCGGCTGATCCGGCGGGACCGCCGCCGATGACCAGCACATCGCTATCGAACGCCTGCTTCGACACCGCGCCAAGTGTAGACCGCGTTGCAAAATCGGTGTAGGGCCACCCTTATCCGATCCAGGATCGGATCCAGGATCGGATCCAGGATCGGATCCAGGATCGGATCCAGGATCGGATCCAGGATCGGATAGGGGGTCGCCCTCCATCACCGCCCTACGTACGGGAGCGCAGCGACGCGCGCGCCACGAGCGCCTCGCCCTCGCGCAGCCCGCCGCCCGCCAGCTGCGTCCACTGCCCATCGGTCACGCCCGTCGTGACGTCGATCGGCGTGAACTGCGCGCCGTCGAACGTCCACACGCGCCGATGCGTCGCGTCGATCGGCGCGGCGCCCTCGCGCTGGGCCGGCTGCCTGATCGCGGCCAGGACGTCCGCGGGCGGACGGAACGACAGCGCGGCATTCGGAATCCTCACCGCGCGATCGACCCGCGATCCGTCGAGCGCGACGGTTGCCGTCATGCCGGGCCGCAGCTTCTCCATCGGGTTCTCGACGACGATCATCGTCGCGTAGCTGACGACCCCAAGGACGGTCGTCGTGGTGGACATCGGCGCACCGACCGTCGTCGCCGTCGTCGTCTGGTCGGCGACCGGCTGCAGGCGCACCTGCGTCACGACGCCGTGGAACGTCTCGTTCGGGTAGGCCTCCACTTCGAACGCGGCCGGCTCGCCGGGCTGCAGCCCGGCGACGTCCGCTTCGTCCACGCCGACCTCGACCTGCATGCGCGAGAAGTCGGCGGCGATGTCGAAGAGCACCGGCGCCTGCACCGCCGCCGCCACCGTTTGCCCGACGCTCACCTCGCGCGACACGACGATGCCGTCGATCGGCGACGTGATCACCGTGCGGTCCAGGTTCACGGCCGCCTGCCCGACCTGCGCGCGCGCCTCGTCGACGGCGGCCGTCGCCAGCGAGACCTGCGCGTCGCCGCTGCGCTCGGCGGCAATCGCCCCGTCCATCGCAATCTGCGCCGCGTCGAGATCCGACGCCGGAATCAGTTGCCGCGCGGCGAGCTGCTGCGCGCGCGTCAGCTTCGTCTGCGCGTCGACGACGGCCGTGTCGAGCGCCGCGCGGTTGGCGCGCGCCTGGCCGAGCCCTGCCTCCGCCTGCGCGAGCGCCGCCTGCGCTTCG
>QHWK01000819.1 GCA_003223775.1 Acidobacteriota bacterium | reverse complement strand
CTCGCGGAGGTCGGCGTGCGCGTCGATCTGCAGCACCGACAGGCCGCGGTGCTTCGCCGCGATCGCGCCGACCACCGCGGGCGTGATCGAGTGCTCGCCGCCGAGGACGAACGGAAACTTGTCGCGGTTCACGATCTCGGCGGCGACGCGCCGGATCTCGCGCACGACGTCGTCCATCGTCGCGTAGGGGAAGTCCATTTCCGGCATCGTGTAGATGCCGATGCTGTGGACGTCGGTCTGCGTCTCCTCGTCCCAGAGCTCCATGTGCGAGGAGGCGACGAGGATCTCGTGCGGGCCGTTGCGCGTTCGAAGTTCGTCGTGGTGGGCGTGGAGCCGCCGAACTCGCCGACGCTGACCTGGTCGTACTCAAACGGCAGATTCATTCACTTCCTCGAAGCGCTCGTGCGGCACCGTGAGCCCGTCGACCGTCATGACGCGGCCTGCCAGCGTGAAGGTCGGCTTGCGCCGCGCGGCGAGGAACGGGCGCGCGGACGCCGCCAGCGCCGTCGCAAGCAGCGGCAGCGCGATCGTCGCGTCGGCCTGCACCGACACCTTGTCCGAGTCGGTCGCGAGCTTGCCCCAGCTCTGCGCCTCCTCGAGGCTCGAGCCCGACGCGCCGCCGAAGTGCGGGACGTCGGTGACGATCTGGAGCGCGTAGCGGTGGCCGCCGACGGCGTCGCTGTAGAACTCCGCCTGCACGGTCGCCTGGTTGATGAAGTTCTTCGGCGTGCCGCCGCCGAGGACGACCGACGCGGTGCGCGGCCGCCGGATCACCAGGTTCGCCGACTCGACGATGTCGCCGATGATGTCGATGTAGCCGGCGCCCGCTTTCTTCTGCCGCGCCTGCGACAGGCCCATCCCGATCGACGAATCGGCGATCGCGGGGCAGAAGATCGGCACGTTCGCGCGGAACGCGGCGGTGAGGATGCCGTCGCGTCCCGTCGTCGTCCACAGGTGGCCGCCGAGCAGGTGCAGCAGCTCGCGCGTCGTGTACGGGCGCGCCTCGAGCGTGCACGCGAACTCCGCGATCCAGTTGTCGTTCGAGATGAACTCCTCTTCGCTCGCGTAGGTGTCGTACACGCGATCGATGCGGTCCTCGGCCAGCGCGGCGTCGTCGGCGTGCGGCGAGCCGACGTAGTGGCGCTGCCCGCGCGTCTCGTGGAGATCGTGATAGAGGTTCGCGCCCGTCGAGACGAGGCAGTCGACGTAGCGTTCGCGAATCAGGTGCGCGACGATCAGGCGCAGCCCGCCGGCCGAGAGCGCGCCCGCCATGCCGAGGAAGATCGTCACGTCGTCCTGCAGCATCTTCTGCCAGATGCGGTGCGCGGTCGCGAGGTTGCGCCCCTGGAAGGAGATCCGCTCCATGCGCGCGAGCAGCTGGTCCGCGGAGAGCCCGGGCTCGACGGCGAACGGCTCGATCGGCGTCTGCAGGAACCGGGATTTCTTCGTCATGCGCGCACAATTAAATCACAACTAGAACGCTTTGCCGACGCGCACGTACGCCGTCGCGCGATCGGCGATCGCGCCGTCGTGCCCCCACGCGGCGCCGACGGTGATGGTGACCGGCGTCGTGTAGCCGAGCACGAGCGCGCTCGACAGCTCGGCGCCGATCGACGTCTTGATCGCGCTCGCGCGAAACGTGCGCGTCCACGCGTGGCCGGCGTCGACAAACGCGGCGCCGGAGATGGTGTGGAGGAACAGCGGCCACGTGCCGACGCCGCGCTGCGGCCGCGCGATCGGAAATCGGTACTCCGCGTTCGCGAGCGCCACGCGGCTGCCGGCGAACGTCGCGTCGGCGAAGCCGCGCAGCAGGCTCGACGAGCGGCTGTCGAACGCGATCGCGCCGCGATCGGCCGCGCTGCCGCCGAGGAGGAAGGTGCGGCCGACGGTGGGATCGCCGGTCGACGATCCGCCGGACGCGCGGAGCGCGATCACGTCGTGCGCCCGCGCGCCCGGCAGGTACGCGCGCGCGTCGGCCGTCAGCGTCGTGGAGTCGGCGAAGGACGCGAGCGCGCGGCGGACGATCTCGGCCGTCGCGCCGACAAACACGCCGTCCTCGCGGCTGATCGAATACCCGTAGGTCTTCGCCGTCGTCGTCTCCCATGCGCCGCGCACCGGCGTCAGGTTCCGCGTCAGCGTCGACGCGGGGAGCGTGTACTCGTTCGCCGAACGGAGGCAGGAGAACAGCGCGGCGTGTGAGACGCGTACGTGCAGGAAGGGCAGGAGGACGCCGGCCTCGACGGTGCGCTCGCGGCGCGTCGCGGCGGACGGCGCGCCCGACTCGGTGGCCGGTCCGGCGAAGAAGGACGTCGTGCTCGCCGCCGACGCGAAGAACGTCGGCCGCCAGCGGTCGTAGGCGTACGCGATCGACCAGTCGGGCGTCGCCGGCGCGGGCGTCGCGGCGCCGGCGGGCGCCGAGGCGAGCCAGGTCGCGCTTGCGGCGTAGGCGTGGTAGCCGAGGACATCGACGCCCGAAACCGCCGCGCCGACGCGAACCTGGTCGGTCGCGGCG
>QHWK01000818.1 GCA_003223775.1 Acidobacteriota bacterium | reverse complement strand
GGATCGGATCCTGGATCCGATCCAGGATCTGATCCTGGATCTAATGAGCGCGCGGCGATTGGGGCGCGCGTGGGCGATAATCGTCACCGGAGATCCACATGGCCGATTCGAACCGATGGTCGCGCCGCGGGCTGCTTGGATTGCCGCTTGCGCTCGCGGTCAAACATCCCGTCGCGCAGGCGGCGCAGCGGGCGACCGCGAACCTGAACGAGCTGCCGGCGAACCTGCCGCGCCCGAAAGACGACGGCGGCGCGAAGCATCTGCCGGGGATGGCGATCCCCGATCTCGATCTGCCGTCCACGTCGAACCGGCTCGTCAACCTGTCGAAGATCTCCGCGCCGTGCATCGTCGTGTACTGCTATCCAATGACGGGGCAGCCGGGCAAGGCGCTGCCCGCTGGATGGGACGAGATTCCCGGCGCGCGCGGCTGCACGCCGGAGACGTGCGGCTTCCGCGATCACCACAAGGATCTCGCGAAGCTGCGCGCGGAGGTCTTCGGGCTCAGTACGCAATCGACGGCGTATCAGCAGGAGATGGTGAAGCGGCTCGAGGTGCCGTTCGAAGTGCTGAGCGACGAGCACCTCGCGTTCGCGCGCGCCCTGCGGCTGCCGACCTTCACGGTCGACGGCATGACGCTGCTCAAGCGCCTCACGCTCATCGTCCGCAGCAACCACATCGAGCACGTGTTCTATCCGGTCTTCCCGCCCGACACGCACGCCGAAGCCGTGATCGCCTGGCTGAAGAGCCGCGTCTGACGCCGGGCACGGCCGTGTTGACCAGACCCTGGCCGAAAAGCCGGCCGAAAAGCCCATGAGCCGAAAGGCGACTTGACTGGTCGGACTTCTCCGTCTATCGTGTTATAGAAGTGATACTGAGTCTCAGTATCCAGACTCGATGGACCCGGAGGCCCGATGCTCGTCGCGCTCGCTCTTGCCGTTGCGCTTCTCGAACCCGCGTCTTTTACCTTTGCGGGCAGGGTCGCCGATCCGATGGCCGCCCCGATCTCCGGCGCGTCGGTCACCGCCGTGTGCGGCGGCCGCGCGCTGCCGGCGGTCGCCACCGATGCGCGCGGCGAATTCACGATCCCGCTGCCGGCGGGCCGCTGCACCGTAACGGCCGCATTCGAAGGGTTCGCGCCGACGGTGCAGGTTGTCGAGGCGCGCGACGGCGGACGCGAATCGCGCACCTTCGTCCTGCAGATCGCGGGCGTGCAGGAAGCGGTGAGCGTCTCGGCCGCGATCGGCGGCGTCGACTTCGCCGCCGCCACCAAGACGCTCACGCCCCTGCGCGACGTGCCGCAGTCGGTCACCGTCGTGCCGCGGGCGATGATGCGGGATCAGTTGATGACGAGCATCGGCCAGGTCGTGCAGTACGTGCCCGGCATCGCCGCGCATCAGGGAGAGAACAACCGCGATCAGATCATCGTCCGCGGGCAGAGTTCGTCGGCCGACTTCTTCGTGAACGGCGTGCGCGACGACATGCAGTACTACCGCGACGTCTACAATCTCGAGCGCATCGAGGCGCTCAAGGGGCCGAACGCGCTCGTCTTCGGCCGCGGCGGCGCCGGCGGCGTCATCAACCGCGTGATGAAGCAGGCCGGGTTTCAGCCGGCGCGCGAGCTCACGGTGCAGGGCGGCATGTTCGGCAACGGACGCGTGACCGCGGGCCTCGATCAGCCGCTCGGCCGCGCCGTCGCCATGCGCCTCGACGGGATGTTCGAGCACGCCGGCAGCTTCCGCGACGGCGTGACCCTCGATCGCTACGGCGTGACGCCCACCGTCACGATCGCGCCCGACGCGCGCACGAAAGTGACGCTCCGCTTCGAGCACCTGCACGACGGCCGCGTGGCCGATCGCGGCATTCCGTCGGTGTCGGGACGGCCGGCCGACGTCGACGTCGCGACCTACTCCCGGCGCGGTCGACGCCGCGCGCACGTTCGTGACGCTCACCGCCTACAACAACGCGTCGAACCGCACGAACGTGTTCAACCAGACGGACCTGATCGCGCGCTAGTCGACCGGCGTGCTGCAGCACGCGCTGCTCGTCGGCGCGGAGATCGGCCGGCAGTTCACGGATAACTTCCGTCAAACGGGCTTCTTTGGCCCGGCGGCGACGTCGATCAGGGTGCCGTACGACAGCCCGACCGTGGCGCTGCCCGTCACGTTTCACCAGAGCGGCACCGACGCCGATAACCACGTGCAGACCCACGTCGGCGCCGTGTACGCGCAGGATCAGGTGGACGTGTCGCGCTACCTGCAGCTGGTCGGCGGGCTGCGCTTCGACAGATTCGATCTGCAGTACCACAACAACCGCAACGGCGACGCGCTCGAGCGGCCGGACACCCTCGTGTCGCCGCGCCTCGGCGCCGTCGTCAAGCCGATCGAGCCGGTGTCGATCTACGGCAGCTACAGCGTGTCGTATCTGCCCAGCTCGGGCGATCAGTTCTCGTCGCTGACGACGATCACGCAGCAGGCGAAGCCGGAGAAGTTCGACAACTACGAGGTGGGCGCGAAGTGGGACGTCCGTCCACGGCTGTCGTTCACGACGGCGCTCTACCGGCTCGATCGCGTGAACACGCGCGCCACCGACCCGAACGATCCGACGCGCATCGTGCAGACCGGCGCACAGCGCACGAACGGCTACGAGCTTGGCGTGAACGGCGCGCTTTCGCGCGCGTGGAGCGTCGCCGGCGGCTACGCGTATCAGGACGCGGTCGTCACGAGCGCGACGACGGCGGCGGCGGCCGGCGCGCAGGTCGCGCAGGTGCCGCACCACACCTTCTCGCTGTGGAACATGCTGCAGCTGCACCCGCGCATCGGCGCCGGCATCGGCATCGTCTCGCGCTCGGACATGTTCGCCGCGATCGACGACGCGGTGACGCTGCCCGGCTACGCGCGCGTGGATGCGGCGCTGTACGTTCCGCTTGCGGGCGGCGTGCGCCTGCAGGCGAACGTGGAGAACGTGTTCGACCG
>QHWK01000802.1 GCA_003223775.1 Acidobacteriota bacterium | reverse complement strand
TCGCGATCGACGCGCCGAACAGCCCAATCGGCAGGTACATCAGACGGAACGCATAGGTGAGCCACGACGCGGCGCCGGTGCCCTGGCTCGTCGCGAGCACGGTGTTGACGAAGAGGTTCACCTGCGTTGCCGCGAGGCCGATCGTTCCCGGACCCATGAGCACGAGGATCCGACGGATCGCCGGATCGCGCGGGTCGAACGTCAGGCGGTACCGGAATCCCTCGCGCCGCAGCGGCGGCCATTGAATCGCCGCCTGGCCCAGGCCGCCGGCGAGTGCGGCGATCGCGACCGCCATGATCGGCGGCTGCCCGAGCCGCGGCATCAGCGGCGTCAGACCGACGACGCCCACGATCGTCGCGACGTTGAACATCGCGGGCGATACCGCGGGCACGAAATAGTGGTGCAACGAATTCAGCATGCCCATCGCCGCCGCCGCGATCGCGACCATCGTGAGGAAGGGCAGCAGGATGCGCGTGAGCTGCGCCGTGAGCTCGAGCTTCCCGGGCACGCGCGCGAAGTCGCCCGCATACAGCGCGACGAGCGGCCGCGCGAAGACGATGCCGAGCACGACGAGCGCGCCCGTCGTGATCGCGAGGCCGTTCACGACGTTGTTGCCCAGGCGCCACGCGCCCGCTTTCCCCTTGAGCGAAAGCTCGCGCGTGAAGGTCGGCACGAACGCCGCGCTCATCGCGCCTTCAGCGAACAGATCGCGCACGAGGTTCGGCACGCGGAACGCGACGACGAAGGCGTCCATGTCGTTGCCGGCGCCGAAGAACGCCGCGAGCACCTGATCGCGCGCCAGGCCGAGGATCCGGCTCGTGAGCGTCGCGATGCCGGTGAGCCCGGCGTCGCGCGCGAGGCGATACCGCGCCGCGCCGCGCGTCGGATGGTCGGAAGCGGACAAGGTGTCCGATTTCACCACAAAAAAAGGCCCTCGACGCTTTGGCGTCGAGGGCCTAAAGGAGGATGGATGAGAGGCTCTGTGGCGTCTCGAACGGTTAGACGGGCGGCGCGAGAAAAAAGTTTAGGCGCCCGCAAGCTTCGCGCGGACGAGCTCGTTTACAGTCTTGCCATCGACGGCTTGCCCCGCGAGCCGCGCCATCGCCGCTTTCATCACCTTACCCATGTCCTTCGGCGATGTCGCGCCGGTTTCGGCGATCGCGTCGATCACCGCGCGCTCGACCGCGGCGGGATCCGCCGCGGCCGGCAGATACGCTTCGAGCACGCGAATCTCGGCGGCTTCCTTGTCCGCGAGATCCTGGCGTCCGCCTTTTGTAAATTGCTCGATCGAATCCTTGCGCTGTTTGACCAGAGAGACGACGACCTGCTGGGACTCCGCCGCGTCGAGCGCGCGGCCGCGCTCCACTTCGCGGTTCGTCAGCGCCGCCTTCAGCATGCGCAGCGCCGTGAGACGCACCGGATCATGCTGACGCATCGCGTCAGCTATCGCCTTTGTGATGTCGTCGAGAAGCGACACAGACGACGAATTCTTAATTCCTAATTCTCAATTCAATTCTCTCCGCCAGGACGGCGGACGGGTTGCCCGGGCTGGCCAGGCTGCGGAACCGGTTGCACCTGGCCGGGCTGCTGGCCCGGCTGCGGCGGCGGCGCGACGATCATGCCCGGCACGGCGACGCCGCCAAACGGCGATACCGGCGCGGCGGGCGGCGCCTGCACCGGCTGGTTCGTCGGCGTCGGCATTCCGCCGACCGGCATGCCCGGATAGGTGCCCTGCGGCGCGGTCGTCGGCGCCTGCATCGGCACCGCGTTGAACGCCGGCGAGCGGCCCGGCGGCGGCGGCACGTTCGGAATCTGGACGTTCGGCGCCGGACGCTCGTCGTCCACGTCGTCGTCGGCCGGCGGCGGCGCCATCACCGGCGGCGCCTGCTGCTGCGAATAGGTCGGAACCTGCTGCTGCTGCCCGAACACCGGCGGCGGAGGCGTGGAGGTCGCCGGCCGCGCCGACGCGGAGCGGAGCAGCACCTCGAGCGCCTGTCCTTCGGTGACGTTCCGCAGCTCGAGCGTCAGCGGCTGACCCGGGACGCGCTCGATGTTGACGATGTTGGTCTTGCCGACTTTCGACCATTCGTTCAGGATCTGCCGCACGGTGGCGTCCTTCGCGATAATCGTCACGCGGCCGTTCTGCATCGTCAGCTGCACGTCGGCGAACGCCGGCGCAGACGCAAGGATCAGGTACACCACGCCGAAAAGCAGTTTCCTCATATGGGGTAAGACCAAGTATACGCTCTGGAAGTTGGTCCTCCAAGCAGGTCCGTTCCGGAAACGGGGCTATTTCCGCCGAAAATAATCGATGACCTGCGTCAGGATCGCATCGAGCTGGTGCTTCGGCGCGTAGCCGATGAGCGCCTCGACGCGCGACAGATCGGGCACGCGCCGCGGCATGTCCTCGAACCCCGACTCGTACGCCTGATCGTAGGGAACGAACCTGATCGACGATTTCGAGCCGCTGAGGTCGCGGACGCGCTCGGCGAGCTGCAGAATCGACACTTCCTGCGTATTTCCGATATTGACGACCTGACCAATCGCCTTCGGTTCGCCCACGAGCTTCAACAGCGCGCCGACGACGTCGCTGACGTGCGTGAACGAGCGCGACTGCGTGCCGTCGCCGAAAACCGTAATCGGCTCGCCGGCGAGCGCCTGACGCACGAAATTCGGGATCACCATGCCGTACTGGCCGGTCTGCCGCGGACCGACCGTGTTGAAGAAGCGCACGATGATCACCGGCAGCTTGCGCTCCTTCCAGTAGGCGAGCGCCAGGAACTCGTCGATGGCCTTGCTGCAGGCGTACGCCCACCGATGCTTCGGCGTCGGGCCGAGCACGAGATCCGAGTCCTCGCGGAACGGGACGTCCTCGCTCTTGCCGTACACCTCGGACGTGGACGCGATCACGACCAGCTTCTTCTTCTTGTTCGCGTGCTTCAGCACGACCTCGGTGCCGTGCACGTTGGTTTCGATCGTGTGGACCGGCTGCTCGACGATCAGCTTCACGCCGACGGCGGCGGCGAAGTGGAAGACGACGTCGCTGCGGTCGATGAGCTCGGCGAGCAGCGGCTCGTTGTTCACCGTGTCGATGAAGTACTCGAAGCCGGCGCGCCCCTTCAGGTGCGCGATGTTGTCGATCGATCCGGTCGAGAGGTTGTCG
>QHWK01000801.1 GCA_003223775.1 Acidobacteriota bacterium | reverse complement strand
CGTTCGTCGCGGCGGGCGCCAGCGTGATCGTCGTCGCCGGAATTGCGTGTGTCGTGCCCGCGCGCCGCGCGGCCGCCGTCGATCCGGTCGTCGTGTTGAAGGGTTGAGCCGGAAGGAGATCAGACATGCTGCGCGATCTGATGTTCGCGGCGCGGACGCTCCGCCGCAGCCCGGTGTTCGCGCTGACCGCGGCGCTGACGATCGCGCTCGGCATCGGCGCGACGACGGCGATCTTCAGCGTCACCAACGCGGTGCTCCTCCGGCCGCTGCCGTACAAGGATCCCGACCGGCTCGTCGTGCTCTACGGCGATCTGCGCGCGCGCAACAACTACGGCATGCCGATCTCGGCGGAGAACTACGCCGACATCCGCAGCGGATCCGGCGCCGGCTTCGACGACATGGCGGCGGTCTTCACCACCCGGCAGGTCCTGCCGCGCGCCGACGGCACGCCGGAGCAGGTGCGTTTCGCCGGCGTGACGACGAACTTCTTTCGGCTGATGGGCGCGAGCATCGTCGTCGGCCGCGACTTCGCGGAGAGCGACGGCACGCCGCCGCCGCCGGCGCCGGCCGGGGCGCCGCCGGCCGACGCTACGGCGCCCGCGCCGCGCGTGCCGACGATGGTGATCCTGAGCTACGAGTACTGGCAGCGGCGCTTCGGCGGCGATCCGTCGGTCGTCGGGACGGATCTGCCGTCCGGGCCCGGCAATCCGCAGCTGCGCCGCATCGTCGGCGTGCTCGCGCCGCGCTTTCAGCTGCTCTTCCCGCCGGCCGACAACATAGAGACGGCGCCCGATTTCTGGACGGCGTTTCGTCTGACCTACGACAACCGGAACCGCAACGCGTATTTCCTCCGGCCGATCGGGCGGCTGAAGCCGGGCACGACGCTCGCGCGCGCGCAGGCCGAAGTGGAGTCGGCGGTCGAGCCGATCAGGAAGAATTTTCCGCTCTACGCCGGCGCGCGCTTCTATATGCGGCTCGAGCCGATGCACAAGGCGCTCGTCGAAGAAGTGCGTCCGGCGATTCTCGCGCTGATGGCGGCGGTGGTGTTCCTGCTGCTCATCGCGTGCGCGAACGTCGCGAACCTGCTGCTCGTGCGCGCGTCGCTGCGCGGCTCGGAGATCGCCGTCCGCTCCGCGCTCGGCGCGGGGCGCTGGCGGATCGTGCGGCAGCTGCTCGCGGAAGCGTTCGTGCTGACCGCGATCGGCGCGGTCGCGGGCGTCGCGCTCGCGTGGGCGGCCGTGCGCGAGCTGCTCGCGCTCGCGCCCGAGAATCTGCCTCGGCTCGCCTCGGTGGCGATCGATCCGACGGTGCTCGCCTTCACCGCGGCCGTCTCGCTGGCCGCCGCGCTCGTCTCGGGACTCATGCCCGCGTGGAACGTGTTCCGGTTCGATCCGATGACGGTGCTGCGCGGCGCCGGCCGCTCCGCGGGCCTCGGCCGCTCGGGCGTGCTCCGGAGCCTCGTCGTCGTCGCCGAGGTCGCGCTCTGCTTCGTGCTGCTCATCGGATCGGGATTGATGATCCGCAGCTTCGTCGAGCTGCAGCGGATCGACCCCGGCTTCGATCCGAAGCATCTGCTGACGTTCCGCCTGCTCGGCGGCCGCGCCGCCGTGAACACGCCGGAACAGCGCGCCGCGATCACGCAGCAGATTGAATCGGCGCTCGGCGCGGTGCCCGGCGTCGAGGCGGTGACGGCGTCGTTTCCGTTTCCGCTGACCGGCGGCTACAGCACGATCCGGTGGGGTCTGCCCGATGCGCTCACCGATCCGTCGAAGTACCAGGCGGTGGACTTCATGCTGGTGCGTCCCGGCTACTTCGAGACGATGAAGACGCGGCTCCTCGACGGCCGGACGTTCACGCCGGCGGACAACGATCCGAAGCGCGCGCTCGTCGTCGTCGATCAAGTGCTCGCGTCGAAGGCGTTTCCGAGCGAGCGCGCCGTCGGCAAGCGCATCCTGATTCGCGCGCGGACGCCGGAGCGGGATTCGGCGCGCCGAGCTGGGCGATCCGGACGAGCGGGGATGCGGCCGCCGCCGCGCCGCAGGTGCGCGCCGCGATGGCGAAGCTCGATCCGGCGCTGCTCCTCTCGGAGGTCGAGCCGATGTCGGCGATCGTCTGGCGCGCGCAGAGCAGCACGCGCTTCACGCTGACGCTGATCGCGGTGTTCGCGGGGATTGCGGCGCTGCTGGTGGCCGTCGGCCTGTACGGCGTGCTGTCGACGCTCGTGCGGCAGCGGACGGCCGAGATCGGCATGCGGATCGCGCTCGGCGCGGACCGCTCTTCGATTCTGTCGCTCGTCGTCGGACAGGGGCTGCGGCTGAGCGCGCTCGGCGTGGCGGTCGGGCTCGTCGCGGCGTTCGCGGTGACGCGCCTGATGGCGTCGATGCTCGTCGGCGTGCGGGCGACGGATCCGGCGACGTTCGCCGCGATGGCCGCGGTGTTCTTCGCGATCGCGGCGTTCGCGTCGTGGCTCCCCGCGCGCCGCGCCGCCGCGCTCGATCCCACGATCGCGCTGCGCGAGTAGGCCGGGCAGGCCAGGCAGGCCGGGCGGGTCGGGCGGGTGGGTCAGGTGGGTTTCCGCCTGAGATCGCGTCGCTTGTGGAAGCGCGCTCCAAGGCGTTTCGCAGCGTTCGTCTCGCGAGCGTCGTTTCCTTCGTTCCGGCTACCCTCGCGACTGTCGCGCTCTTCGCGTAGGGCGCACTGTTTTGAGTGCCCGCGAATTGCGGGACAGACCTGCCCGGCCCGCCTGGCCTGCCTGACCCGCCCGGCCTACGCGACTTTCGTCCGGAAGTACTCGATCGTCTTCACGAGCCCTTCCTGCAGCTGCACCTTCGGCTCCCAGCCGAGGATCGTGCGCGCGCGCGTGATGTCGCGGCGCCGCTGTCTGGGATCGTCGGTCGGGAGCGGCTTGTAGATGATGCGGCTCGTCGCGCCGGTCATGCGGATGATCGTCTCGGCGATCTCCTTGATCGTCATCTCGACCGGGTTGCCGATGTTCACCGGATCGTTGGTGTCGGACGTCATCAGCCGGATGATCCCGTCGACGAGATCGGTGATG
>QHWK01000800.1 GCA_003223775.1 Acidobacteriota bacterium | reverse complement strand
GTCGGATGTCCCGCCGTCACGGAATCGTTCGGGAACTGCGCGATGAATTCCTGAATCGTCGTCTCGGGATCGAGGCCGACCTCGACGGCGTACGAGCGGACGAAGGCGCGGCTGAAGATGCCGCCCGGCAGGCGGGAGATGTCGTTGCGCTCGAGCGCCTCGAGCGCGGCGATCGAGATCTTGGTGGCGTTCGCGATCTGCCGGAGCGATATTCCGCGGCGCTCGCGGGCGTCGCGAAGCTTGCCGCCGAAATCGCCGACCGATCGATCTGCGGGCATGACGGACCGCGGTAACCGGGCCTAATGTTAGGGAGCCGAATTCACGCTGTCAAACCGGCGGCGCGCGCCGGCGACGATCTCGCTGAGCGCGATCGCCCGGCACCGCTCAGCCGTTGCGCCGCCGCGGCCGATGAAGAGACCGATCGCCGCGATGCCGGCCGCGCCGGCCGCCGCGATCGCGGCGAGCCGCTCCTCGGTGACGCCGCCGATCGCGAGCACCGGCGCCGCCGCCCGCCGCACGATCACCGCGAGCCCTTCGACGCCGAGCAGCGACTGACCCGGCTTCGACGCGCTCTCGAACACTGTACCTGCGATCAGATAGTCCGCGCCGCGCGCGGCGGCGGCTTCGTCGATCGTATGCACGGAGCGGCCGATCAAAAACCCTGACGGCGTGAGGCGGCGCGCTGCGCCGGGCGCGATCGAATCGGCGCGCAGGTGGACGCCGTCCGCCCCGCAGGCGAGCGCGACGTCGAGCCGATCGTTGACGACTACGCGCGTGCTCGTGCCGCGCGTGGCGGCCACGAGGTCCGACACGAGCGCGGCAAGCGGCGCCGCCTCCAGATCGCGCTCGCGCACCTGAATCAGATCGACGCCGGCGTCCACGGCGTGCCGCGCCTGCTCGAGCAGGCAGCGCCGCGCCTCGGCCTCCGGCGCGCCGGCCGGCACGAGGCGCCGCCGATCGCTCACGAGGCAAATCGTCACGCGCGTCAGGATCGGCTCGTGCCGTCGTGCAGCGACATCTCGTCGGGTCCGCGGCCGAGGTCGGGGCGGCCCGGCGCGCGGGGCGGCCGCGCGGTGAACATCAGCGCGAGATCGGCGAAGCCGGCGAACAGGTTGACGAACCCGAGGCCGCTCACCGCGCCCCGCACGAAGTTGTTCGCCATCACCGAGCGCAGCGACGGCCACGTGACGGCGAAGTAGTTGTGCTCCCAGAACGCCGGCCACCACGGCAGGACGATCAGCAGCAGCCCCACCTGGACGAAGAAGACGACGAAGAGGAAGCGGCGGAACAGAACCTAGCTCCCGGCCTGGACCTTGGTGAGGCGATCGATCCGCTCGCCGACGTCCTTGTACGATCCGGCGTCGGCCTGCAGCTCGAGGCAGATCGCGAGCGCGCGCGCGACCTCGCCGACCTGCTCGAGGCCGTCGGCGAGCTCGTAGAGCAGCTGATGCGCCTCGTCGTTGGTCGGCGCCGGCGCCTGCGACGCGCGCTCGAGCCACTCGAGCGATTCGGGCAGCATGCCGCGCTCGCGGTAGATCCGCGCGATCAGCGACGAGGTCGCGAAGCGCAGCTTCGGCGCGCGCGACGCCTTCTCCAGCGCCTGCAGGCAGCCGTCGATGTCGCCCGCCGCGCGCAGCGCGAGCCCGCGCCTGTACTCCTTCTCCGCTTCCTCGCTGCCCGACCGCCGCGCCGCCTGATCGCGAAGGTTGCCGAAGACGCCGTCGAGATCGGCCGGCGCCGACGGCGGCGCTTTCGACGCGGCGGGCTGCGGCGGCGCGCCGCCAGGCTTGATGTCGTCGAGCACGATGCTCAGATCGACTTCGACGTCCTCCGACGCGGCCGACGCGCGCGCCCTCGGCGCCGGCGGCGCGTCGTCGAAGTCCTCGAAGCCGCCGAGGATGCTGTCGAGATCGATCGCGTTCGCACTCAGCGTGAACTGCGTGTCTTCCTTCAGCCGCGACGGCCGCCGCGGCGGCGGCGTCTTCGCCGGCGGCTCGTCCTCGTCGACGCCGGCGACGTGGACCTCCATCCCGCGCTCCTCGTCCTGCGCCGGGGCCGCCGGAGCGGGCGGCGGAATGTCGTCGAACAGCGACGCGCCCGACGTGAAATCGGTGCTCGTGAACGGCGACTCGCCGGTGAGCACGAGCGCCTTGCGGAAGCGCTCGATGTTGGCCGCCTCCCACGGCTCGCGCGCGACGAGATCTTCCGAGATGAAGCGCGCCTCGGTCGCAGACCCGGCCGCGATGTAGGCGTCGGCGAGCTGCGCCTGCGCGCTGTACATCGTCGCCTCGAGGCCGCCGTCCACGCAGATTTCGACGAGGCGCATGAGCGCGGGAATGTAGTTCGGCACCCGCGTGACGAACTCCTGGAGCGCCGCCGCC
The DNA here is from genome assembly GCA_003223775.1 of Acidobacteriota bacterium. Lineage (GTDB taxonomy): Bacteria > Acidobacteriota > Vicinamibacteria > Vicinamibacterales > CAVVIG01 > QHWK01. The sequence continues at coordinate 840 of QHWK01000800.1, read as the reverse complement.
GCCGACGGCCAGTCGTTCTGCGCGACGGCGTTGTCGGCGGCGAGCTCGACGGCCTTGAAGCCGGCCTCGCTGTGCTTCTCCGCGACGGTCCAGCCGAGCAGCGCGATCTGCTCGCGCCGCCCCGGATCCTGCTCGAGGAGCCGCCGCAGAATCGCGAGCCCGTCGTCGGCCTGGTCGCCGCGAAGCTTCATGTCGGCGACGATGAGCAGCAGCTCGGGATCGTCGCCGGCTGTTTCGGCGGTGAGGTACTCCGCCGCGGCGGCGACGTCGCCGCGGGCGATCAGCTTGCGCGCGAGCTCGACGCGCAGCTCGGCCTCGTCGGCGTGGGCGGCGGCCGCATGCTTCAGCGTGTCGAGCGCGCCCTCCGCATCGCCGGCGGCCTCCTGCGACGCGGCGATCATGCGCAGCTGCCCGAGCGAGGTCGCGCACTCCCGCGCCCGCGCGTAGTCGGCGGCGCCGAAGTAGACGTCGTACAGCTTCTCGCGGATCTCCTCGTCGTCGGGATTGAGGGTCGCGGCCTGGCGCAGCGCTTCCACCGCCTCCGCCGTGCGCCCTTTCTCGGCGAGCTCGGACGCGATGTCCTTGAGATCGCCGAGCGCGCCGCCCTTGTCGCCCATCTCGATGCGCGCGGCCACGGCGGAGAGGCGGGCCTCGTAGTCCTCGGGATCGAGCGATCCGATGCGGACCTTCGCCTGCAGCGCGCCGCGCTTGTCGCCGCGCGCGTTGCGCAGCTCGATCAGGGTGTTCAGGTGCGCGCGCGCGTCGGCGTAGAGCCGCTGCATCGCGAGGACGTCGGCGACCTGCAGCAGCGAGTGCTCGTGATCCGGTTTGAGCTTGAGG
>QHWK01000563.1 GCA_003223775.1 Acidobacteriota bacterium | reverse complement strand
CGAGATCAATCTTGGCGCGGTGGAATGGGTGCGCGACGCCGCGCGCCGGCTCGCACGCGGCTTCATGATCCTGATCGATTACGGCCACGATGCCGCGGAGCTCTACTCGCCGTCGCATTCGCTCGGCACGCTCACATCGTACGCATCGCACCGCGCGGCCGGCGCCGACTCGTCCGCGCCCGCGTGGCTGCAGCGGCCGGGCGAGCAGGACATCACCGCGCACGTCGACTTCACGAGCGTCCGCGCCGCCGCCGAATCCGAGGGGATGACGACGATCGGGTTTCTCGATCAGACGTATTTCCTGCTCGGGCTTCTCCAGCATCACGGCAATCCGCAGTCCGCGATCAACCCGCAGTTGAAGACGCTCATCTCGCCCGGCGGCCTCGGCAGCACGCAGAAGGTGCTGCTGCTCGGCAAGGGCGTCGGATCGCCGCCGCTCGGGGGGCTGTCGTTCAAGGTCCGCGTCACATGATCTGGATCGGCCTCGCGATCATGGTCGTCTCCGAGACGGCGACGCTGCTGCGCATCGAGCCGTTCTGGTCGTGGAACACGCCGATCGCGTGGAGCGGCTTCATCCTCTTCGCCGACGGCGTCGTCTTCCGCGCGCGCGGCGAATCGTGGATCCGGTCGTCGCCGCGCGAGTTCGCCGCGCTCGCGCTCGTCTCGATCCCGCTGTGGCTCGTCTTCGAGGGCTACAACCGGATCATCGACAACTGGAACTACACCGGGCTGCCGGAGAATTTCCTGCTGCGGCAGTTCGGCTACGCCTGGTCGTTCGCGACCATCTGGCCCGCAATCTTCGAAGGGGCGGAGCTGATGGGCGTCGTCCGCGGGTCAGGGCGGCCCGGCCCGCCCGGCCTGCCCGACCTGCCCGACCGGCCCGGCCTGCCCGACCTGCCCGACCTGCCCGACCTGCCCGGCCTGCCCGGCCCGCCCGACCCGCCCGACCCGCCCGACCCGCCCGGCCTACCCGGCCTGCCCGGTCTCGCGAGCGTCGTCGTCGGCGCGGTGATGCTCGTCTCTCCGTTCGTCGTGTCGCCGGCGACCGCGCGCTACATGGCGGCGCCGGTCTGGCTCGGGTTCATCTTCCTGCTCGATCCGATCAACGCGCGGCTCGGCGCCGAATCGCTGTGGGTCGACGCGCGCGCGGGCGACTATCGCCGGATGATCAATCTCGCGCTCAGCGGACTGCTGTGCGGCGTGCTCTGGGAGTTCTGGAACTTCTGGGCGCGCGCGAAGTGGCACTATACGGTGCCGATCATGGAGCGCTGGAAGATCTTCGAGATGCCGCTGCCCGGCTACTTCGGGTTTCCGCCGTTCGCGCTCGAGTGCTTCACGATGTACGTGTTCGTGCGGCGGCTCGTCACGCGCAAGGGCCGCGCGATCGCGCGATGACGCGCGCCGCGCTCGTGCTCACGGCCGGCCTCGGCACGCGGCTGCGCCCGCTCACCGACGTGCGCGCGAAGCCGGCGATTCCGGTCGGCGGCCAGCCGATGATTCACCGGATCATCCGCGCGCTCGTCGCGCAGGGCGTCGACGATCTCGTGCTCAACCTCCACCATCTCCCCGCTACGCTGACCTCCATCGTCGGCGCCGGCAGCGATCTCGGCGCGCGCGTGCGCTATTCGTGGGAGCCCGCGATCCTCGGCAGCGGCGGCGGCCCGCGCATCGCGCAGCCGATCGTCGGCGCGCGCACGTTCTGGATCGTGAACGGCGACACGCTCACCGACGTCGATCTCGCGGCGCTCGCCGCCGAGCATGAGGCGTCGGCGGCGCGCGTGACGCTCGCGCTCGTGCCGAACCGCGAATTCACGCGCTACGGCGGCGTTCGCCTCGACGGCGATCGCCGCGTCGTCGGCTTCGTCAAGCGTGGGCCGGCGGCGGAAGGGACCTATCACTTCATCGGCGTGCAGCTCGCCGACGGCAGCGTCTTCGACGGCGTCCGCGCGGGCGAGGCGGCGAGCTCGATCGGCGGCGTCTACGACGCGTTGATCCAGGACGATCCCGACGCCGTTCGCGGGTTCGTGTCCGACGCGGCATTCTTCGACGTCGGCACCGTCGCCGACTACTGGCGCACGCACGAGGCGTTCAGCGCCGCGGCGCCGCTCCCCAGCCCAGCCGTTGGCGCGGGCGCCGTCATCGATCCAACCGCGCGCGTCGTGCGCTCGATTCTGTGGGACGATGTGCGGGTCGGCGCCGGCGCGACCGTGGATCAGTGCATCGTGACCGATCGCGTCGCGGTTCCGGACACCGCCGTGTATCGCCGATCGATCCTGCTCGCGGCGGCGGAGGGCGGCGATCCCACCGCCGTGCCGATGGACGTGTGAGCGATGACGAACCAGCGAACGGCGGAGGGCGTGCAGCTTCGCGATCGCATCGATCGCTTTCTCGCCGACAGCGGCCTCGCGGGCCGTGACGCCCGTGTCGTGCCGCTCACCGGCGACGCGTCGGATCGGAAGTATTTTCGAATCATCCCGCCCGACGGGCCGTCGGTGGTGCTCGCGCTGCACGCCGGCCCGATCGAGTTCGCGACGCTGCCGTTCGCGCGCGTTGCGGCGCTGCTTCACCAGATTCCGCTGCCGGTGCCCGCAATCCTCGGGCACTCCGACGAGCTCGGCATCGTCGCGCTGCAGGATCTCGGCGACGTCACGCTGCAGGCGCATCTGGGCGCCGCATCGCCCGCCGAGCACGCGGCGCTCTACCGCGAAGCGGTCGCGCTCGTCGAGCTGCTGCAGCGCCGCGGCGAAGCGCTCCGGTCGAGCGAATATCCGCCGTACGGCATCGCGTTCGACGTCGAGAAGCTGACGTGGGAGCTCGACTTCTTCCTCAAGCACTTCGTCGAGGAGTACCGCGGCGTCGCGCTGTCGGCGGGCGAGCGGAGCGCGTTCGCCGCCGAGTGGGCGGCGATTGCGGGTGAGCTCGCGGCGGAGCCGCGTGTGCTGTGCCACCGCGACTACCACAGCCGCAACCTGATGCTGTCCGACGGCAGCCTGCACATCATCGACTTCCAGGACGCGCGGATGGGACCCGACACCTACGACCTGGTATCGCTGCTGCGCGATTCGTACGTGGACATCAGCGAGCGGCAGCTCGACGAGCTGATCGCGTACTTCCTCGCGTTGAAGACCCGCGACGGCGTCGCCGACGACGGCAACGAATTCCGCCGGCGCTTCGATCTGATGGCGCTGCAGCGCAATCTGAAAGCGCTCGGGACGTTCGGCTTCCAGACGACGACGCGGCGCAATCCGGTGTACATCCAGTACATGCCGCGCACGCTCCGCTACGCGCGCTCGAACCTCGAGAAGTACCCGCGCTTCGCCCGCCTGCGCGAGCTGCTCGCGACGCACGTGGACGAGCTCGCGTAGCCGCTGCGGCCGCCGCACCTGACACTGGCAAGAAGGCGCTGGAGTAACATAGAGAGTTCGGCTTTGTGAGCAGACGACCGTTCGGGGTGTCGACGCACCTCTTTCACCACGAGCGGCTGAGCCGCGACCACCTGCTGCAGATCGCCGCGCACGGGTTCGAGCTGGTCGAGGTCTTCGCCACGCGGACGCACTTCGACTATTACAATCCGGCCGCCGTCGCCGACCTGCAGGGGTGGCTCGCCGACGCGGGGCTGCTGCTGCAGAGCATCCATGCGCCGGTCGGCGAGAGCTACGCGGGCGGACGCTGGAGCGGGCTGTTCTCGCTCGCGAGCGCCGACGCTGCGGCGCGCGAGCGCGCGGTCGGCGCGGCCGAGCAGGCGCTGTTCGTCGCGAGGCGCATCGCCGTGCCGGTGCTCGTGGCGCACATCGGCCTCCCGCGCACGCAGCCGCGCGACGCCGGCGCCGGGCCGCAGGACACGCGCGCGTCGGCGCGCCGCAGCCTCGAGGAGCTGCAGCGCGCGGCCGATCCGCTCGGCGTGCGCGTCGCGATCGAGGTGATCCCGAACGAGCTGTCGCGCGCCGGATCGCTCGTGCACTTCGTCGAGGAGGATCTGGACGGCCTCGGCGTCGGCATCTGCCTCGACTTCGGCCACGCGCACATCGACGGCGACGTCGTCGATGCGGTGGAGACGGTGTCGGAGCACGTGATCGCCACGCACGTGCACGACAACCGCGGGCGCACCGACGATCACCTGGCGCCCTTCGACGGCACGATCGACTGGGCCGGCGTGCTGATCGCGACGCAGAAGATCGGCTACGACGGCCCGCTGATGTTCGAGGTGGGGGCGCGCGGGGCGGCGAAGGCGTCGCTGGCGCGCCTGAAGAGCGCGCGAGAGAAGATGGAACGATGGCTCACGTCTACATAGAGGACATCGGCAGGCACGAGGGCGAGGAGGTCACCATCAAGGGGTGGCTGCACAACCGCCGATCGAGCGGCAAGATCCATTTTCTGATCCTGCGCGACGGGACCGGCTTCATCCAGGGCGTCATGTCGAAGGCCGCGGTCGGCGACGAGCTCTTCACGCGCGCCGACCACCTGTCGCAGGAGACCTCGATGATCGTGACGGGCGCGGCGCGGGCCGACAAGCGCGCGCCGAGCGGCTACGAGATCGACGTGAAGAACCTCGAGGTCGTCGGCGAGTCGCACGACTTTCCCATCACGCCGAAGGAGCACGGCGTCGACTACCTGCTCGACCGCCGCCATCTCTGGATCCGCACCGAGCGGCAGCAGGCGATCCTGCGGATCCGCCACGAGATCATCAACGCCGTCCGCGACTTCTTCAACTCGCGCGGCTTCATCCTCGCCGACACGCCGATCTTCACGCCCGCCGCGTGCGAGGGGACGACGACGCTCTTTCCGGCGCAGTACTTCGAGGAGCAGACGGCGTACCTCACGCAGAGCGGGCAGCTCTACAACGAAGCGAACGCGATGGCGCTCGGCAGGGTGTACTGCTTCGGCCCGACCTTCCGCGCCGAAAAGTCGAAGACACGCCGGCATCTCACCGAGTTCTGGATGGTCGAGCCCGAGATGGCCTACGCCGACCTCGACGACGTGATGGCGCTGGCCGAGGATTTGATTGTCGCCGTCGTGGGACGCGTGCTCGACAGGCGCGCGCGCGAGCTCAAGACGATCGAGCGCGATGTGTCGAAGCTCGAGTCGGTGCAGAAGCCGTTTCCGCGAATCTCGTACGACGAGGCAGTGAAGCGGCTGCAGGCGAAAGGGCTGCCGATTGAGTGGGGCGGCGACTTCGGCGGCCCCGACGAGACGACGCTCTCGGAAGAATTCGATCGTCCGGTGATGGTGCACCGCTACCCGGCCGCCGTGAAGGCGTTCTACATGAAGCCGGACCCCGAGCGGCCGGAGCTCGCGCTCGGCGTGGACGTCCTCGCGCCGGAAGGCTACGGCGAGATCATCGGCGGCGGCGAACGGCTCGCGGATCTCGATCTCCTGCTGCAGCGCATCAAGGAGCACGACCTGCCGCAGGACGCGTTCGAGTGGTATCTCGATCTGCGCCGCTACGGCACGGTGCCGCACGGCGGCTTCGGCATGGGGATTGAGCGCGTCGTATCGTGGATCTGCAAGCTCGAGCACGTGCGCGAGACGATTCCGTATCCCAGAATGCTGTATCGGCTGTATCCATGAAGATTGGCCTCATCTCCCTCGGTTGTCCGAAAAACCTCGTCGACTCCGAAGTGATGCTCGGGCTCGCGCAGCGGGCGGGGCACGCGCTGACGCAGGATCCGTCGAACGCCGACGTGATCGTCGTCAACACGTGCGCATTCATCGATTCGACGAAGCAGGAGTCGATCGACGCGATTCTCGAGATGGCCGAGCACAAGAAACACGGCGCCTGCCGGCGGCTCGTCGTCACCGGCTGCATGGCGGAGCGCTATCGCGATGAGCTGAAGAAGGAGATCCCGGAGATCGACGCCGTGCTCGGCACCGGCGAGGTGCCGCAGATTGTCGGCGCGATCGCGGGCGCTGCGGGACGGCCTGAAGCGCGGCCGCTGCACTTCGTGCGCTCCGACCAATCCCCAATCCCCAATCCCCAATCCGCGTCGGCCGCGGCGAAGCCGCGCCCGACCTACATCTACGACGCGGACACGCCGCGTCTGTTCGCGACGCCGCGGCATTACGCCTACGTCAAGATCGCCGAGGGCTGCGACTACAAGTGCGCCTTCTGCATCATCCCGACGCTGCGCGGCGCGTATCGAAGCCGTCCGGCGGAGTCGATCGTCCGCGAGGCGCGCGCGCTCGCGGCGCGCGGCGTCAAGGAGCTGCTGCTGATCTCGCAGGACACCACCTTCTACGGCATCGATCGCCGCGAGCGCGGCGCGCTCGCGCGGCTCCTGCGCGACCTGAACGCGATCGACGGCCTCGAGTGGATCCGGCTGCTGTACCTCTACCCGACGACGATAGACGACGAGACGCTGGCGGCGATGGCGGAATGCGAGAAGGTCTGCAAGTACATCGACCTGCCGCTTCAGCATGCGTCGAACGACGTGCTCCGGCGCATGAAGCGGCCCGGCACGCGCCAGACCTACGACCGGCTGCTCGCGCGCATCCGCGAACGCGTCCCCGGCGTCGCGCTTCGCACGACCTTCATCGTCGGCTTTCCGGGCGAGACCGACGCCGACGTCGAGGCGCTCGGCGCCTTCATCGCCGATCACACGTTCGATCACGTCGGCGTCTTCACCTACTCGCACGAGGAAGGCACGTCGGCGTACGACTTCGACGACGACGTGCCGAAGCGGACGAAGGAGGCACGGCGCGCGCGCGTGATGACTCAGCAGAAGGAGCTCGTCGGCGCGCGGCTGCGCGCGCGCGTCGGCACACGCGCACGCGTGATCGTCGACGGCCCGTCCGCCGAGCACGAGCTCGTCCTCAAGGCGCGCCTCTCGACGCAGGCTCCCGATATCGACGCGTCCGTTTTCCTGACCGATTGCGATCCGTCCGCGTACCGCGCCGGCGACTTCGTGGACGTGGAAATTGTCGAGACTGCCGGCTACGACCTCGTCGCGCGGCCGGGTGCCTGACGCGCCCGGTCCCTCGGCGTTTGTATTCTTTGTTTACGTCTGTGCACTTTGGCCGCGTCAGATGCTATAATTTTGGTTTCGGAGCCTGGATGTAGGACCGAGTGGGCGTGTGCCCACTTTTTTCGTTTATGGCCGCCGAAACGGTCGTCGAGAAGGTGCGTGAGGTCGCCGGCCGCGTTGCCGCTGATCGCGGCCTCGAGATCTTCGACGTCCAGTTCCGGCGCGAAGCGCCGGCGTCGGCGGAGGAAAGCGTCAGCGTGGAGGACTGCGCGCACGTCAGCCGCGAGCTGAGCGCGATCCTCGACGTCGAGGACGTCGTGCCGACCGCCTACACGCTCGAGGTTTCGTCGCCGGGTCTGGATCGGCCGCTCCGGCGTCCCGACGACTATCGCCGTTTCGCCGGGCGCATCGCGAAAATCGTGATGCGCACTCGCATCGACGGCCAGGGGTTCTTCCGGGGGCGGCTCGGCGGCGTCGACGGCAGCGACGTGCTGATCGACGGCGAGGATGGCAAGACGCATCGCGTGCCGCTCGGCGCGATCACGCGCGCGAATCTCGAGGTGGAGTTCTAGAGGATAGAGGATGTCGAATCCGCTGCAGCAGACGATCGAGGCGCTGGCCAAGGAGAAGGGCATCGAGCCCGACGTGGTGATCAGCGCCATCGAGGAGGCGGTCGCGACCGCTTCGCGCAAGTACTACAAGACGGGCGAAAACCTCAAGACGCGCTTCAATACCGAGACCGGCCAGGTCGACCTGTTCGCCTTGAAGAGCGTCGTCGAGGAAGTCACCAACGCGGCGACCGAAGTCTCGATCGACGAAGCCCGCGCCCTCTACGGCGAAGGGGTCGACGTCGAGCTCGGCGACGAAATCGAGTTCCCGAAGGCGACCGAGGTGCTGGGCCGCATCGCGGCGCAGACGGCCAAGCAGGTGATCTTCCAGAAGGTCCGCGAGGCCGAGCGCGAGCACGTCTTCGCCGAGTACAACGACCGGATCGGGGAGGTCGTCAACGGCACGGTGAAGCGCTTCGAGAACGGCGACATCATCCTGGAGATCGGCCGCATCGAGGCGGTGCTGCCGCGCAAGGAGCAGTCGCGCGCCGAGAGCTACACGCCGCAGGACCGCGTGCGCACCGTGATCAAGGGCGTGAACCGCAGCGCGAAGGGGCCGCAGATCGTCCTCTCGCGCACCGACCCGGCGCTGCTCATCAAGCTCTTCGAGCAGGAGGTGCCCGAGATCTACGACGGCACCGTCATGATTCGCGGCGCCGTGCGCGAGGCGGGCGACCGCGCGAAGGTCGCCGTCTACTCGCGCGAGCGCGACGTCGATCCTGTCGGCGCATGCGTCGGCATGAAGGGGACGCGCGTTCAGTCGATCATCCGCGAGCTCCGCGGCGAGAAGATCGACATCGTCGAGTGGTCCGATGATCCGGTGGCGTTCGTCACCAACGGGCTGAGCCCCGCGAAGGTGCAGCGCGTGTCGATCGTCGACGACCGCGAGCGCGTGATGGAAGTCGTCGTCGAGGACAAGCAGCTGTCGCTCGCGATCGGCAAGAAGGGGCAGAACGTCCGCCTCGCCGCGAAGCTCACCGGCTGGCGGATCGACATCAAGAGCGAGGAGGAAAAGCGCCGGGAGGTCGAGGCGCAGTTTGGCGAGCTCGAAATTCCAGGCGAGCCATCCCCCGACTCGTCTGCCGAAGCTGGCGACAGCGAAGCCGCGTCAGCGAATGCGGAAGCTGCGGCCGAGCAAGAAACGATCGAGGCCGCAGCGACAGTGGACGGCGAGGTCGCGGATGCGGACGCGGCCGAGGACGCGGGCGTCGAGACCGCGCCGGAGAGCGCCGGACAGATCACCGACGCCGCTGCCTCGGACACGCCGGTCCCCTACACGCTTGCCGGGATCGGCGAGAAGACCGTCCGCAAGCTGGTCGACGCCGGCCTCGCGACGCAGGAAGCCGTCGCCGCAGCGTCGGTCGAGCAGCTGTCGGAGATTCCCGGCATCGGCGGCAAGACCGCAGAGAAGATCCTCGCCGCCGCGCGCGGCGAATCGGCGGGCGAGACCAACGACGCGTAGCACGCTTTGGGTTGAGAGGTAGCTTTTGGCAACTGTTCGGATCTTCAAGATCGCGGAGCTGCTCGGGACGACGAGCCAGGAAGTGACCGCGCTGCTCAAGCGCGATCACGGCATCGAGGTGAAGAGCGCCTCGAGCACGATCGAGGAAGTCGTCGCGCGGCAGTTCGTCGAGCGGCTGGCGAAGCAGCGCAACGTCCAGCTGCCGGGCGGCAACATCTTCGCCGACGCGCCGGCGGTGAAAGGCAAGAAGCCGGCGCCGTCGAAGAAAGCACCGGAACCGGTCAAGCCGGCCGCGCCTGCGCTGCCGCCGCCGCGTCTCGTGAAGACCGTGAAGCCGGCGGCGCCGCCGCCCGCCGCCGAGGCGCACGTCGAGGAAGAGCCGTCGCCTGAGCCGATCGTCGAGGCGGCCATCGCCGCGCAGACGCCGCCGATCGAGGCGCACGCCGCCGAGCCGCACGTGCCGCGCATCGTGAAAACGAAGGGGCTGCGGACCGAGCCGGCCGTCGCGAGCGCGCCGCCGGCGCCGCGCGCTGCACCGCCGGCCGAACCGCCGGCGCCCGCGCCGGTCGCCGCCGCGCCGGCCTCGCAGCCCGCCGCGCATGTGCAGCCGCAGCCGACGGCGCCGCCGGCCGAAGCGCCGCCGGCCGCGCCCAAACCGCCGGCAGCGGGACGCGTCGTGCCGCCGACGCTCCGCCTGCGCATCGAAGAACAGCGTCCGACGGCGCCGACGCCGCCGCTGCCGACGGCAGGAGCACCGCGCGTCG
>QHWK01000822.1 GCA_003223775.1 Acidobacteriota bacterium | reverse complement strand
GGAGCCCTGCCGGCCGCGGAGGTCGCGACGCTCGTCCGACAAGTCGCCGGCGCGCTCGACGCGACGCACCGCGCCGGCCTCGTGCACCTGGACGTGAAGCCGGCGAACGTGATCGTCGACGAGGCCGGGAACGCCAAGCTCACCGACTTCGGGATCGCCCGCGCGGCGCGCGACAGCGAGGAGCGCGAGCTCGTCGGAACGGCGCGCTACATCGCCCCCGAGCGCGTGGAGGGCCGCCCGGTGAGCGCGCGGACCGACGTGTACGGCCTGGCGCTCGTTGCGTACGAGCTCCTGACCGGCCAGCCGGCCTTCCCCGGCGCCGAGAACGAGGATCTCCTCCGGGACCGGCTCGAGCGCGGCGCGCCGCACATCCGTTCCGCCGAGCCGGGTCTCTCGGAGACCGCCGACGCGGTCATCGCGCGCGGGCTCGCGCGCGATCCCGAACGCCGCTACCCGACCGCCGGCGCGTTCGCGCTCGCCCTCTCCGACGCGGTGAACGATCCGGTGACGCGAGTGCTCCGGCCGCTCATCGCCTCGTCCGCGAGCCGGTGGCCCCGGATCGATACGCTCCTGGCCCTGGGCGTCGTGCTCGCGATCCTCATCGGCGTCGTCCTGTTCTTCGCGAAGTTCCCATCGGCCACGATCGGCGGGAACCCGACCGCCGCGCCGACGGCCGCTGTCGCGGGGGTGCCGAACGTGATCGGCATGCGGCTGATGGACGCGATCCCGGCGCTGCAGCGCTCGGGCTACGAGGCCAGCTGGGACTTCGACGCCAAGCTCTCCGGCGCGCCGTGCACGGTGCAGCGCGAGCAGCCCGCGGCCGGCACCATCGCGGCGCGGGGCACTCGGATCGCGCTCACGTACGTTCCCGGTAGTGGCTGTGTCCCGAAGAGCGACTGACATCGGGGCGCGTACCGACCCGGGCCTCGTTCGTGAGCGCAACGAGGACCGGTGGCTGGCGCGGCGGGTCGCCGGTGTGACGCTCATCGCCGTCGCCGACGGCGTGGGCGGCGTGCCCGGCGGCGACGTCGCGAGCACTGCGGCGATCGAGGCCCTGGGGAAGACGTTCTCGCCGCCGGCGTTCCGCGAGAGCGCGCGCTCCGCGCTCGGCGCCGCGGTGCAGAAGGCGAACGCGGCGGTCCTCGAGGCCGCCGAAGAGGAGCGCAGCCGGCACGCGGCTACGACGCTCGTCGCCGCGGCCATCCGCGGGCGCGAGGCCGCGGTCGCCAACCTCGGCGATTCGCGCGCGTACCTGATCCGCGATGGCGCGATCCGGCAGCTCACCACCGATCACAGCGGCGAACGTCTCCGACGCCGAGATCGCCTCAGCGATGACCGAGGATCCCGAACGGGCCGCCGATGCGCTCGTCGCGCTCGCTCGCGCGCGCGGCGGCGAGGACAACGTCACCGTCATCGTGTACGGCGTGCCGGTGCCCGGGGTCTCGCGGGCCCTCGCCGGCACGATCGTGCTGGCGCTCCTCATCCTCGTCGCGGTCGCCGGCGCGATGGGCGCGTTGCTGGTGACGCCCGCCGGTGGGCCTGCCGCCTCGCCTGCGCCGACGGCCACGGAGTCGGCGAGCCCGGAGCCGACGACCTCACCCAGCATCGCTCCCACGCCGAGCGCGTCGCCCTAGGAGATCGCGGAGGTCTCGGACGACGCCGAGCGCGCGGACGGGTGAACGCGCGCCCAGGAAGAGTGCCGCGGCCAGCCCGGCCACGGCTGCGGCCGTGCCGAGGCGGAGCGCGACCGCCGCGATCGGGACGTCGCTCGGCGCGTAGACCGGGCAGACGAACGATGGGTAGAACTGGCAGTCGTACTGCCACGTCGGCAGCACGAAGAACATCGCGGCCTGCGAGCCCGGCACCGGCTGGCCGGAGACGAACGGGTAGAAGTACACGAAGACGCCCGCCGCGAGCGACACGTACGCCACCACGAGTCCCTTCCGGCCGCCATCCCAGAGATGCCCGAGCCACACGCTGAGCGCCAGCAGGTAGAAGGGCTGCG
>QHWK01000562.1 GCA_003223775.1 Acidobacteriota bacterium | reverse complement strand
GCCGTCGGGCATGGTGATGTTCGTGGCGTTGGCGAACTCCTTGCCGTTCTTCGCCGCGAACCCTTCGACCTTGAGCATCGCGCCGAACTGCATCGAGCTCTTCTTCCAGCCGCGGCGCAGCAGCGCGTTGGGCGGCCCCATCTCGATCGCCCAGTTCACAATTTTGCCGTCGGGCGCCTTCACATCGATGTAGATCCACGCGTGCGGGTTGGTCCAGTCCGCCTTGGTGAGCGCGCCCTCGAGCACGACGGGCTTCTCCTGGTCGAATTCCGCCGAAAACGCATGATGCGCGACGGCCGACGCGGTGAACAGCAGGACGCCGACGCTCGCCGTGGCGACGGTTCGTTTCATGGTCGTCGACCTCCACTCAGGGGACGTTGACACGAACGCCGGTGATGTCGGTGTTCGTCATCAGCAGCAGGTTCTTCTCGTTGCCTTCGAAGCACGCGTACTCGACCGGCACATAATTCTTCGGCGCGCGCGCGAACGCGTAGAACGCGACCGTCCACGGCTGCGTGAACACTTTCGGATCCTCGATCCGCGCCTCGTAGTGGAGCGTGTTCGCGTCGATCGGCGTATAGCGCTCGGTGACGCGATACTGATCGCTGTGCGGGATGCCGTGGCCCGTCGTCAGCGATTCGGCCGGCACGCCGGGCGTCGCCGAGACCGCGCCAATCACCCAGTTGTTGTTCAGATTGTTGGTGAAGTTCGTCACCTCGACCACGAGGACGTTGCCCTCCCAGCGCCCGCGCGACACGCCCATCGCCTTGCGGATGTTCGGGTCGAGCGCCGCGCGTCCGTCGAGCGGGATCGTCCGATAGAGGTGGTTCTGCTCGTAGAAGATCACGACGTATCCCGGCTTCTGGAAGATCTGATAGCCGACGACGGGCGCGGGAACCGTGCTGCGCGGAATGCCGGGCGCGAGGCAGAGCACGCGGCCGTCGAGGTATTCGACTTTTTCCTGGTTCGCGATGATCTCCTTGCGCCGCGCGAGCGCGTCGGGCGTCAGCGGGATCTTGCCGTCCGGCGGATCGACGCCGGCCGGCCGTACGATCGCGCCCTCGGGCAGCTTCGGGCGCTCGTTGAGGCTGTAGGAGAACTCGCTGTTCGCGCGGTTCGGCCCGCGGCCCGCCATCGGCACGAGCGGCGTCTCGATCCCGCGCGGCAGCGGAATCGCCACGTAGAGCCCCGAGATGTCGGGCTGGCCGTCGGCGGTTCGCGGCGGCACATACGCACTGGCCGGGCGCGTGTAGGGCGGATAGTTCGCCGGCGCCGCGCCCCGGCCGCCGGGTGGCGCGGCGCGTCCATCCTGCGCGGCGCCGATCGCCGGCAGCAGGAGCACCGCGAGCACTGGCGCCGCAATGCCGATCGAACTCCTCACGTGACGCCTCGCTTTCCGCGGCGTGCGCGCCGCGGCGCTACGACTTCCCGCTTCGCCGCTTGAACAGCTTCTCGTACACGTGCTCGGCGCATTCGTAGTCGAGCAGCTCGAGGTTCTTCTCGAGCCGGCGGTAGACGATCATGCTGATCTTCCACGGCCGCGTGAACACCTTCGCGTCGTCGATCGTCGCTTCGTAGTTGATGTGCGTCGCGTCGATCGGCGTGAAGCGCTCGATGACTTTCAGCGCGTCGCTGTGGAAGTTGCCCGCTTGATCGAACCACGTCTTGTCGCCGAGGCTCACCGTCTCGACGACGAGCGTGTCGCCGTCCCACTTGCCCCGCGCGTCGCCCATCCAGAAGTCGAGATCCTCGAGGTGCGGCGTCGCGTCGAGGAAGATCGTGCGCGTGGCGTGCGCGAACTCGTACGCGATGCCGATGTGATTCGGCGTCTGCGTGATCTCGAACGGGAACGGCAGATACGTCGCGCGCGGCACGCCCGGCATGAAGCACCGTCTCAGCGGGTCGTCGTCGAGGCGGTTCTTGAGGTTCTCGGTCCGCTTCGCGAGCGCCCACGGCTGATAGGGAATCGCGCCGCCCTCGACGACGCTGAAGCCGGCGGGGATTCCTTCGCTCGCCGAATGCGCCTCGAGGTTCCAGTGCGCGGTGCCGAGCGCCTGCCAGATGCCGTTCAAGTCCGGCTTGCGATCGGGCGTGCGCGGACCGGCGTACGCGGAGGGCGTCTGCGGCGCCGCGGCCGCGCGCGGCGGCGCCGCGCCACGCTGCGCGCGCGCGACGCCGACGGCCGCCCCGAAGGCCAGCGCGGCGACGGTCGTGGCAACGCCGATGGCGGCAATCGGCTTCTTCATCCTGATTCGCGGAGAGTCTACCTCACGCCGCTGCCTGCGGGGAACGGACAGCTAGGCAACGCCGGCCGTGCGGCTCGCCGTGCCCATCTGCTTGCAGTGATGGCGAGTATGCAATTCCATGAAGCGCACGTAGTCTTCGACCGGCACCGCACCAAAGACCGTCGTGCGCATGGCTGTCCTGCGCGACCCGAGCTCGCGGCACGCGTCGTCGAACTTTCGCTGGGCTGTTTCGAGCCGGACGCGCCCCTCGGCCGGCGTCGCCGGGCCGGCCTGCGGATTCATGGCCTTGTTGGTTTTCGCCTTCGGAAACGCTGACTTCCTCAGCACGCGCCTGAACAGCAGGCCGCGCACGACGGGGTGAAGCACCGCCGGCAGCTTCGGAAACTTCGAAGGCCGGCCGGCGGCGACGTTCGCCGACTCCTCGAGCGAGCGCGCCACGTGCTCGACGATTTGACTCGCCGACCATTTGCCGGGTGCCGGTGCCACCGCCCATGTCGAGCCGCAGCGGTCCGCTGCTGCGATGAGATCGTGTGTCGCGTCCTTGCACGCCGCGAGCGCCGCGTCGAGGTTCGCCATGGTTTCCTCCCTTGGCTTCAATTGTGAGAGCGCATCTTACGACAACCGTCGCCTGCCGGAGAGCATGGAATGAAGCGAGTACCGCGACTCCGTCGCGGGTTGCAAAACCTGCGTCTTGAACTTGTTCCGGGACGATGCCATCGTCGTCGTCCATGAGCGCGACCTGTGATTCGCACGGCGACGCGCTGACGCGGCTGCGGGCGCACTTCGGCCACCGCCAGTTCCGTCAGGGCCAGCAGGAGATCGTCGCCGCCGTGCTCGGCGGGCGCGACGTGCTCGCCGTGATGCCCACCGGATCCGGGAAGTCGCTCGGCTTCCAGCTGCCCGCGGTGATGCTGCCCGGCACGACGCTCGTCGTCTCGCCGCTGATCTCGCTGATGAAGGATCAGATCGACGAGCTGAACCGCCGCGGCATCCCGTCGCGCGCGCTGCACTCGATGCTGTCGGCCGACAGCCGGCGCGAAGTCGTCAGCGCCGCGCGAGCGGGCGCGCTGCGGCTGCTGTATGTCGCGCCCGAGCGCTTCGGATCGGATCAGTTCCTGCGGCTCCTCGGCGAGCTCGCCGTCGCGCGCTTCGTCGTCGACGAGGCGCACTGCGTCTCGGAGTGGGGCCACGATTTCCGTCCCGACTATCGCCGCCTGCGCGCGGCCGCCGCGATGTGCCGCGCGAGCGGCCGGCGAGCCGGGCGCCCGCCGATGGCGGCGTTCACGGCCACGGCGACGCCGGAAGTGCGTGACGACATCGTCGCGCTGCTCGGCCTCGAGGATCCGCAGGTGCTCGTCGCCGGGTTCGATCGACCGAACATCCACCTGCGCGTGGAACAGGTCGACGACGAGGACGAGAAGATCGAGCGGCTGCCGGGACTGGTTCGCGGCCGGCGGGCGCTCGTCTACGCGGCGACGCGCAAGACGGCCGAAGCCGCGGCGGCGTGCCTTCAATCCGCGGGCGTGCAGGCGGCCGCATACCACGCCGGGTTCGAGGACGACGAGCGCACGCGCGTCCAGGATGCGTTCGCGCGCGGCACGCTTCCCGTCGTCTGCGCGACGAACGCGTTCGGCATGGGCATCGATCGCCCGGACGTCGACGCCGTCGTCCACTACGCGATTCCCGGATCGGTGGAGGCGTATTACCAGGAGATCGGCCGCGCGGGACGTGATGGACGCGCGGCGACGGCGACGTTGCTCTGGGACTACGCCGACGTCGCAACGCGTCAGTATCTGATCGACGGCCCGCGACGCGAGAAGCAAGGGCACCAGGCGGCGGCGGTGGATCCCGAGGAGGCGGCGCGGCGCAAAGCGCTCGAGCACGCCAGGCTGCGGCGCATGATCGAGTACGCCGACAGCACGGCATGCCTGCGGGCGACGATCCTGCGGTACTTCGGCGATCCTGCAGCGCGCGAGCGCTGCGAGGCATGCGGCGTCTGCCGGCCGGGCGCCGCCGATGCGTACGAGCGCGAGCTCGTGCGCGCGATCCTGGCGGGGATCGCCAGCGCCGGCGAACGGTACGGCCGCCGCCGGATCGTCGCGATGTTGACGGGTGACACCGGCGACCTTCCTCCGGCGCTCGTCAAGCTGTTGGCGGCCGGCGCGCTGCGGCACGAAACCTCCGACGCGCTGCGTGGATGGATCGGCGCATCGATCGCGGCGGGGCTGATTGTCGTGTCGAACGATCAGTATCGGACGCTGAGCCTCAGCGATCGGGGCCGCGAAATCGCGCGGGGGCGGACCGAGCCGCTGGAGATACAGCGGCCGTCGAGACTGCCGCGGCTCGCCGCGCGGCGACGGTATCTCGAAGAGCTTCCGCGCGCGTTTCGCGACGAACTGATGTCCCGCAAACGGTTCTAAGAACCGTTTCACGGTAGCGCAGCCCTTCAGGGCTGCCCGGCGGCCGCTGGCAGGCCTAAAGGCCTGCGCTACCGGAGTCCGCCGACAATTTTGAAACCCGCTCTAAGTAGACTGAATGGCTGGAGGTGACGTGTGACGCAGACGGAGGTGTTTCTCGCCCAGCTCGACGCGGAGGCGGCGCGCACGCGGAAGGCGCTCGAACGCGTGCCGGAAGGCAAGGACGACTGGACACCGCATCCGAAGTCGATGCCGTTCGGCCGCCTCGCGATGCTCGTCGCGCGGATGCCGTCCTGGATCGCGCTGGTCGTCGAGCGCGACGAGCTGAACCTGGGCGACTCCAACATCGATCAGCGTCCGCTGCGAACGGCGGCCGAGCTCGTGCAGGCGATGGACGAAGCCGTGGCGCAGTCGCGCAAGGCGCTCCAGTCGGCCAACGATGAGCGGCTGATGAAGCCGTGGCGCCTGCTCGTCGCCGGACGCGTCGTGAACGAGGCGGCGCGGCACGTGGTGCTGCGCGACACGTTCATGCACCTCGCGCATCACCGCGGGCAGCTGACGGTTTATCTCCGTCTCAACGGCGCGGGCGTTCCGGCGATCTACGGTCCCTCCGCCGACGACACGACGTTCGCGTGACGCCCGGACGGCGTCACGTGCCGATCCGCGCGCAGCCGTCCATGTAGGGCCGCAGCGCAGATGGAATCGTGACGCTGCCGTCCTGCTCCTGGTAGTTCTCCAGCACCGCGATCAACGTACGGCCGACGGCGAGGCCGGATCCGTTCAGTGTGTGGACGAACTCGGCGCGGCCGGTGCCCGCAGCGCGAAACTTGATGTTCGCGCGCCGCGCCTGGAATGCCTCGCAGTTGCTGACGCGGCGGTACGGCAGCTCGAGCCGCTCGAGCACCGTCTCGGCGTTCGCGGTCAGCGTCTCGAGCTCCTCGTACGACGAGTCGGACGAGGTCAGCTTGACGAGCTCGACTTTGTCGAACTGGTGCTGCCGGAAGATTCCTCGAACATCCTTGCCGTACGATCCGGCCTCGCTTCGAAAGCACGGCGTGTACGACACGTAGCGCAGCGGCAGGTGGCGGCCGTCGAGGATCTCGCCGCGGTGCAGTCCGGTGAGCGGCACTTCGCCCGTCGGCACGAGATAGAGATCCCACTCGCCGGCAATCTTGAACAAATCCTGTTCGAACTTCGGCAGATGGCCCGTGCCGGTCAGCGTGTCCGTGTTGGCGAGAAACGGCGGCTCCATCTCGCGGTAGCCGTGCTCGCGCGCGTGGAGATCGAGCATGAAGTTGATGAGCGCGCGCGACAGCCGCGCGCCCGCGCCCGAGAGCACCGTGAAGCGCGCGCCGGCGAGCCGCACGCCGCGCTCGAAATCGAGGATGCCGAGCGAGGATCCGAGATCCCAATGCGGCTGCGGCGTGAAGGCGAACGCGCGCGGCGTGCCATGGCGCCGCACTTCCACGTTGTCGGCCGCGCTCTTCCCGATCGGCACGCTCGCGTGCGGCAGATTCGGGAGGTTCGTCACCGCCGCCTGCCGCTGGTACTCGATCGAGTGGAGCTGCACCTGCTTCTGCTTGATCTCCGCCGCGCGCGCCTTGCTCGCCTCCTGAATCGGCGCCGCGTCCTTGCCCTGCCGCTTCGCGCGCGCGACCTCGTCGGCGGCGGCGTTCTGCTGCCGCTGCAGTCCTTCGATGTCCGGGATCAACCGGCGGCGCGCCGTCTCGAGCGTCGTGATCTCCTCGAGGGCCTTGTCCGGATCGATCCCGCGGCTGCGCAGGCCGGCGCGCACCTCCTCGACGTGATCGCGGATATAGGACGGGTCGAGCATGCTTCCTCGGCCTCGTATTGTACGTTACGATTCTCGCGTGACTTCCGTACGCAAAGCAGTGTTTCCCGCGGCGGGCCTCGGCACCCGCTTCCTGCCCGCGACGAAGGCGCAGCCGAAGGAAATGCTGCCGCTCGTCGACAAGCCGATTATCCAGTACGGCGTCGAGGAGGCGGTCGCGTCCGGCGCGAACAACATCATCCTCGTCACCGGCCGCGGGAAGAACGCGATCGAAGATCACTTCGACGTGTCGGTGGAGCTCGAGACGTTTCTCGAGGCGCGCGGGAAGCGCGATCAGCTGTTCGAGGTCCGCAAGATCTCGAGCATGATGAACCTCTCGTACGTGCGCCAGGGCGAAGCGCTCGGCCTCGGCCACGCGGTGCTGGTCACGCGCGATCTCGTCGGCGACGAGCCGTTCGCCGTCATCCTCGCCGACGATGTGATCGACGCGGATCCGCCGGCGACCAAACAGCTGATCGAGGTCTTCGAGCGCCTGAAGGGTCCGGTGCTCGCGGTCGAGCGCGTGCCGCGCGAGGACATCTCCAGCTACGGCGTCGTCGCCTTCGAGCCGAACACGCGGCTCGGCGAGGGCATCTATCAGGTGCGCGATCTCGTCGAGAAGCCGCCGAAAGAAGAAGCGCCGTCGGACCTCGCGATCATCGGCCGCTACGTCCTCACGCCCGACATCTTTCCGTGCCTCGCGAAGACGAAGAGCGATCGCACCGGAGAAATCCAGCTGACCAACGGCCTGCGCGAGCTGCTGAAGTCGCGGCCCATCTACGCCTGCGAAGTGAAAGGCGTGCGGCACGACACGGGGAACAAGCTGGGATTTCTGAAGGCCGTCGTCTACTTCGCGCTCCGGCGTCCGGATCTCGCCGGGAAGTTCGCGGAATACCTCACGTCGCTCGACCTCACCGCCGCAGCGAAGCGCTAGGACGCCGTCTTCGAGTCCTTCGTGCTCTTGGTGGTGGTCTCTTTCGTGCTCTTCTTGTCCGCGGAGGGTTCGCTCTTCGTCTCGGCCGCCGGCTTGCCGGCTGCATCGTCTTTGCCGCTCTTTGCCGCGTCGGTCGACGAGGCGCCGGCGTCTTTCTTCGCGTTGTCCTTCTTCGGGTAGTCGGTGATGTAAAAGCCGCTCCCCTTGAACTGAATCGCCGGCGACGAGAACAGCTTGCGAACGGCGCCGCCGCACGCCGGGCAGATCTCGACGAGAGGGTCGGAGAATTTCTGGATCACCTCGAAGCGGTGACCGCAGCGTTCGCACTCGTATTCGTATAACGGCATCGATCAGTCCAGGAGGTCCCCGCTCTCGTCGCCGAGCATCAGCTGCCGGTGCAGCCAGAAGGGCGCCGTTCCCTGCGCGAGCAGCGTGTCGTGGAAGGTGCGCAGGGAAAACGCCTTGCCCTGCCGCTGCTTCACGTCCTGGCGGAGCTTCAACAGCATCAGCTTGCCGACGGTGTAGACGAGATACGTCGGATCGAAGGTGCCGCGCTCGGCCTCGCGCCGCGCGCTGCTCTCTTCCATGAACGCTTCCTCGCGGAAGCAGCGGACGCCCTGCTCGACCGACATGTCCTCGGCGTGCAGCTTGATGCAGACGATGAAGCGCACGAGGCGGATGAGCGACTCGGCGAGCTGCCCGAGGGCGATGCCGTAGTCGCGGCGGCCGAAGCCGGCCTCGATCATCATCTGCTCGCAGTAGTGCGCCCAGCCTTCGACGAACGACGCCGGCGCGAAGAGGATCGACTTGCGCGCCTTCGACTCCACGCGCCGCAGGTGCTGGTAGTGCAGGAAGTGCCCGGGATACACCTCGTGAATCGAGATCGACCAGAGCGTCGGGTAGTTGTAATCGCGCAGGTGCTCGTCCTGGCGATCCGGCGGCCACGACGGATCGACGTCGGTGAGGTAGTAGTAGGCGCGCGTCGGCTTCGACTCGAACGGGCCCGGCGTCCACATGCTCGCGAACGACCAGCGATAGAAATCGGGCGTCGGCGCGACGGCGATCGGCTCGCCGGGCGGAAGCGTGACGAGCGACTGCCGCTCGAGGAACGTCGCGAGCTCGTCGAGCTGTTCGCGCCCCACGGTCACGAGCTCGCCGGGCTGCGGGTGCTTGGCTTTCGTCTTCGCCCACGCCTCGATCGGGTCGCCGCCGTTCATCTTGCCGGCCAGCGCGCGAAACGCCTCCTGCGTCGCGTGCAGCTCCCGCTCCGCGATCGCGAGGAGTCGATCGATCGGGATCGTCACACCCTCCTCGAGGCGAAGCTTCTGCTCGAACTTGTCGCGGCCCAGGCGGAACGACGCCCGCGCTTTCGGGGCGACCTCGGTCTCGAGGTACTGCACGTACGCGCCGACGGCGTTGGACGCCTCCATTTGCGCGTCGGCGAGGTCGCCGAGCAGGTGCAGGTCGTCGACGTCGGCGAATGCGCGCGGCAGCTCCTCGTCGATGAACTTCAGCGCGCCGCGCATCGTCTCGATGCCGACCTTGACGAAGATGCCGGGCGGCTCCTTGATGTTGTCGCGGGCGGCCTGGATGAGACGCGGCGCCTGGCGCAGCTTCGAGAGGACGCGGCGCGCGCGCTCGGCCGCCGGCGCGTGCGTGAAGAGCGTCTGCCCGGCCAGGCTCGAGGCGAGCAGATCGGAATAGAACTGCGGGTTGCGCTCCCATGTGCGCACCGCCTCGAGCTCGAACATGCGCCCCTGGATTTGCGCGGTGAGCATGCGGTGCTCGAGCTTTTCGATCGGCGTCAGCGCGTCGCGGGTGATTTCATCGAGCCGGCGCAGATAGCCGGCCAGCGCGCGCGCCTCGTTTTCGATCGCGTGGCGGCTTACGTCCTCGAGCAGATCGTCGTGCGTGTGCACGCCGTCGAGCGTGGCGTGCGTGGGATGTGTCTCGTGAAGATACCCGAGCAGATCGTCGACGAAATGGGAAAGGGGCTCGGATGCAATCATCGTTTCTGCGCGTGCGTCCGGTCATTGCCGGACGAGCTGGCTCCGTCAACACAGATCGGCCAATGGTACAATAAACGCCTCCCTTACATGCCCGGCACGCTGTTCGTGGTCGCCACTCCCATCGGCAACCTCGAAGACATCACCGTGCGCGCCCTGCGGGTGCTGCGCGATGCGGCGGTGATCGCGGCGGAAGACACGCGGCGGACGGCGCAGCTCCTCGCGCGCCATGCGATTGCCACGCCGACGACGAGCCTGCACGAGCACAACGAATCGAGGAAGGCGGCGGCGCTCGTCGAGCGGCTGCAGCGAGGCGACGACGTCGCGCTCGTGTCGGACGCCGGCACACCGACCGTTTCGGATCCGGGCGGTCGCCTCGTCCGAGCCGCGATCGATGCCGGTATCCGTGTCGAGCCCATCCCGGGCCCGAGCGCGGTGCTTGCCGCCCTGGCCGTCGCCGGTTTCGACACGACGTCGTTCTCGTTTTTTGGCTTTCCCCCCACTCGAAGCGCCGATCGAAAGCAGTGGTTCGAGCGAGTGGCCACGGTCCGAGGGACCGTCGTATTTTTCGAAGCGCCGCATCGCATCACATCCACGCTGGAAGAGCTTCGACGCGCCGTCGGCGATTGCGAAGTAGTCGTCGGCCGCGAGCTCACAAAACTGCATGAACAATTGGTCAGAGGACCAATTACGGCCGTCCTGCCGACTCTTGAGCTTGCCAAAGGCGAGTTGACGATCGTTGCAGATATAGGTGAAACGACAGAAATAACGCGTGTAGGCGCTAGCGCGGTCGTGTCAGAATTTGGTGAATTAACCAAAATAAATGGCCTCTCGCGGCGAAATGCTATCAGCCGGCTCGCAAGGCGGCATGGGCTCGCGCCGAACGATGTCTACGCGATGATCGAGGACGCGAAGAAATCTGGTAAATGACCAATCACTATTTCAACTGGCAAGCCAACTCAACGGGCTAGCTTGACCCAGACTCAGACGTTCTGCTAATTTACGGCCCTCTCCGCGCGACGAAGGCAATCTGCAGGCTCGCGCGGCATTTATGGCCAAGCAGCAGCGCCGGCCGCTCCTCCGACCGATCAGGACAGCACCCGAACCGGCCGCCACGCGCGTACCGCTCTCGGTACAAGCCAAGGCGGACCAACGGGTTAGCAGGCAGCCTCACGCTTCGTCGGGGCCGCCGCGGCGATCGACCTACGTCGAGGCGGTCGCCATCTACGAAAAAGGGCTCCAGGCCCTGCAGCGCCATGCGTATGCCGAGGCGACCGAGCTCCTCAGTAGCGTTCTCCGTCAATATCCCGAAGAAAAAGAGCTCCACGAGCGGGTGCGCCTGTATCTCAACATCTGCCAGCGGCAGGCGATCCAGCGCGAGGCGTCGCCGCAGACAATCGACGAACGTCTCTACGCGGCGACGCTGGCCATCAACGGCGGCCAGTATGATCAGGCCATCGCCCATCTTCGTCTTGTGCGCGACGAGGATCCCGACAACGACCACGCGATCTACATGCTCGCCGTCGCGCATGCGCAGCGCCACGAGCACGCCGAAGCCGTTGCGCACCTGGAACGCGCGATCGCGCTGAACCCCGAGAACCGCGCCCTTGCCCGAAATGACCCGGATCTCGAGCCGCTGCGCGGCGATGAAGCGTTCCGCGCGGCGCTGGAGGCGCCGGCCGTCCCCCGCCAGGACCGGCGGCGCCCCATGAAGAGCCGGCCGGCGCGATAATTGAACGACGCCGGCGTTCCGGCCCCTTGATGGACACGCATATCGTCGTTCTCGCGGCGGGCAAGGGCACGCGCATGAAATCGGCGCTGCCCAAGGTCCTCCACCGTGCCGGCGGCCTCCCGCTCATCGATCACGTGCTGACAACGGCGTCCGCCGTCCGCCCGCGCTCGACGACGATCGTGATAGGGCATCAGGCCGATGCCGTGAAGGCGGCGCTCCAAGGCCGTGAAAACATCACTTTTGCGGTGCAGGAGCCACAACTTGGGACGGCGCACGCGCTGCTCCAGGCCGAACCGGCGCTTCAGCGCGCGACCGGCCTCCTGATTCTGCTGTCTGGCGACGTCCCGCTTTTGACGTCCGACACGCTGAAGCGGCTCATCGAACGGCACACATCCCGCGGCGCATCGGCCACGGTCGTCACTGCCGTCGTCGACGATCCGGCCGGTTACGGGCGTATTGTCCGGGTCGGCGAGGAGATTGCACGCATAGTCGAGGAGAAAGACGCCACCTCGGCGGAGCGCCAGATCCGGGAGATCAATTCCGGGATCTACGCCTTCCAGGCCAAGGGGATCTTCGACGCGGTGCGGAGCATCGCCGCCGAAAACGCGCAGCGCGAGTACTACCTACCGGATCTCGTCTCGATCTACAGGCAGCGGGGGTTGATCGTGGAAACCATCACCGTTTCGAATCCGGACGAAATCCGCGGGGTCAACAGCCGCAGCGAGCTGGCAGCGGCGAGCCGCGTGATGCGGGAGCAGAAGGCCGCCGAGCTGATGGCGGCCGGCGTCACCATCGAGGATCCGGCGACTGCGTACATCGACCGCGGCGTGACGGTCGGTGCCGACACGGTGATTCATCCGAACGTGTCGCTCGAGGGAACGACGACGATCGGCGCCGGCTGCGAGATCCACAGCGGCTCACGGATCGTCGACTCGCAGATCGGCGATCGCGTGACGGTGTTCAACCACTGTGTGATCACCAGCGCGCGCCTCGCCGACGACGTGTCGGTCGGTCCGTTCGCGCACCTGCGAAACGAGGCCGACGTCCGCGCGCGCGCGAAGGTCGGAAACTTCGTCGAGTTGAAGAAGACGGTGCTCGGCGCCGGATCGAAGTCGATGCACCTGGCGTATCTCGGCGACGCGACAATCGGCGAGAACGTGAACGTCGGCGCCGGCACGATCACGTGCAACTACGACGGCGTCAACAAGAACCGGACGATCATCGAGGACGGCGCGTTCATCGGCAGCGACACGCAGCTCATCGCGCCGGTGACGGTGGGCAAGGGCGCGTACGTCGGCAGCGGGACGACGATTCGCGAGAGCGTGCCCGCCGGCGCGCTCGCCGTCAGCGCCGGCAAGCAGCGCACGTTCGAGAACTGGGTCGAGGAGCGGAAGAAGAAGAGCGGGGGTTAGGGATTGGGGATTAGGGATTGGGAGTCTGCGAAATCCCAGTCCCCAACCCCCAATCCCCAATCCCCTGGGGTAATCAGCATGTGCGGCATCATCGGATACATCGGACCGAAGGACGTCGTGCCCGTTCTCATCGACGGGCTGCGGCGGCTCGAATATCGCGGTTACGACTCGGCGGGCGTCGCGGTCGTGCGCGACGGGTGCATCGATCTCCGCCGGAGCGCGGGCAAGCTCTCGAACCTCGAGACGGTGATCGGCTCGGCGCCGATCAGCGGCGACTACGGCGTCGGCCACACGCGGTGGGCGACGCACGGCCGTCCGACGGAGGAGAACGCCCACCCGCACCGCGACTGCACGGGAAAAATCGTCGTCGTGCACAACGGCATCATCGAGAACTATCTCGATCTGAAGCTCGAGCTGCAGG
>QHWK01000821.1 GCA_003223775.1 Acidobacteriota bacterium | reverse complement strand
TTCGGAGCGAACGTTGCCGGCGCGTGGTCCCTTGGCCGAGGGCTCTTCGTCGAAGTTGACGCGCTGGCCTTCATTCAGCTGATCGAAGCTCCCCTGCACCGAGCTGCGATGAAAGAACCACTCCTGCCCGCCGTCGTCTCGAATGAACCCGAAGCCGCGGTCCCGTACGAGTCGCTTGATGGTGCCACTCGACATCCGAGTCTCCTTGAGCACGCCCGCGTGCCCAGGCTGTGGATATCAAGTTTCGTTCCATTGAGCTTCTTGATGAATCCGCGGAATTCCGGTAGAGGCAGCGAAGCCCAACCGTAGGCGGAGCCGAAACGCATACGGCCGTGTACTGAACAATGGGGGGCGAGAGACTGCAGGACGCGCGAGTCTCCCGCCGACGCACTGCCGACTGCCGACTGCTTCGAGGACTGACGCGTCTACTTCACGTTGACGGTAATCACCTGACACGCGCCGGGCAGTGTGTTGTGCAGGTCGTCGCCGAGCTGCAGCGCGAGCTTGTGCTTGCCGGGCGTCAGCTGGCTGTCGAACACGTCCTTGCCGTCGCCGAAGTGGACCCACGACGGAGTGCCCTTGACGATGTTCTTGCCGGCGGGCAGGCAATTCTGGTCGATGCCGACGTGATAATGCGCGACGCCGGGGCGCGTCTCCTTCGGATCGCCCGGCGGCACCGGCGAGATCTCGATGCCGTCGGCCGCGAACTTCATGTGCACGGGGCTCGTGACGCTGGCGTTGTTCTTCGGCTCGACGAAATGGACGCTGATCTTCTTGGCCTTTGCCGCGCTGCTTTTGGCCGGCTGCTTCGCCTGCGCCGCGGCGAGCGCGCCGAATGCGAGAACCATGACGAGGATCGGCAGCGCGTGCTGCCCTCTGAGCTTCATAGGCGATCTCCTTTCGCGGGGACATTGTAGTGAAGAACGCAAAGAAGGCAAAGGTCGCGAAGCGCGGAGAATGCGCGAAGCGCGGAGAACGCGCGGAGCGCGGAGGACGCGCGAAGCGCGGGCCGCTCGCGACTTTGCGGCTTCGCGTCGCCTCCGCGCCTTCGCGAGCTTTGCCGACTCTGCGTTCTCAAAACCTGTCAAAACCATCGGCGGCGCGGTTTCAGGTTTCCGGTTGCCGCATCGAGCGCGGCGACGGTGCCGCCGAGCGCGCGCGCGAACGCCTCGTCGGCGCCGACCGCGACGACGGCGATGGCTCGGCGCTTCGCGACCGACTGCACCGTGGCGCCGAACGCATGGACGAGATTGCGCGCCATCGCGGCGCTCGCGTGCTCGAGCAGCAGGATCTGCGGATCGTGCGCGATCGCGCGGGCAAGCCGGACGCGCATCGCCGCTGCCGCGTCGAGCTGCGACACCGCCACGGCCCACGTCGGCTCCGGCAGATCGACCTCGCGCGCGAGCGCCTCGGCCCGCGTACGTTCTGCCGCCGGCGGCGGCTCGATCTCGAGCGTGAACGGCATGGCGAGGTTCTGCACCACCGTCATCTGCTCGAGCAGGACCGCGCGGCCGCTGACGATGCCGAACCGATCGACCGCGGCGAGCCACTCGGCGCCGTCCGCGATCGCCGACGTCGGCCGTCCGAACTGCGTCACCTCGCCGGCGTCGGGCAGCGCCGCGCCGGTCGCGAGGTTGACGAAGACTTCCGCCATCGGCGCATCGAACCCGACAAGCGCGACGCGCTGGCCGCCGCCGACGCGCAGCGACGCGATCCGCAGCGGGCGCAGGCCGCCGAACGCCTTCGACACGCCGGCGAACTCGAGGGCCGTCACGACGCGATTCGCGTGTTCACCTCGTCGACGATGCGGGTGGACCGCGTGAGCGCGTCGATCTCGATCTTGCCGGCCGCGACGTTGCACGCGATCGCGCCGTACGCGATCATCGCGTCTTGCGCGCCGACGCGAAGCGGCGGTAATAGTCCCCCGCGACGCCGTGCTCGGCCATGGCGTCCTTCACGGCTTTGCCCTTGCCGATGAGATAAAACATCATCATCGAGTGCGCGAGCAGCGTGATCAGCGTCGAGAAGATGCCGAACGAGATATGGCGCGAGACGTCGGCGCCGCGCAGGCCGAGGACCGCGGTCGCGACGAGACCCGTGAAGCCGACGAACACCGCGGTGAGAAGGGCCTGGGCCACGACGAGGGACCGATTATGGCACCGTCGCCGTTCGTCGTGGAATGGCTGGAGCGCCTCGCGCGCGAGCCGGCGCCGCGCGGCGGGCCGCGGCGCGCGCTGGACGTCGCGGCCGGGCGGGGGCGCCACACGATCGCGATCGCGCGCGCCGGCTTTCTCGCCTTCGCCGTCGACATGAGGCTCGACGCGCTGCGCGCCGCCGCCGCCGCGGCGGCCGCCGCGCGCGTCGGCGTGCACTGCTGGTGCGCCGACCTCACGCAGCATCCGCTGCCACCGGCACGGTTCGATCTCGTCGTCGTCGCGCGCTACCTGCGGCGCGATCTGTTCGCCGCGCTGCAGCGCACCGTCGCGCCGGGCGGCGTCGTCGTCTACGAGACCTTCACGACGGCGCAGCGCGCGCTGGGCGTCGGGCCGAAGTCGCCGGACCATCTGCTCGAGCCGGGCGAGCTGCGCGCGCGATTCGACGGATGGAGCGTGCTGGCGTATGAAGAGACGCGCGAGCCGGAAGCCGTCGCGCGGCTGGCTGCGCGGCGTCGGGGCTAGTAGGGCGAGGCTTTCAGCCTCGCCTCTTGGCGACCCTGAAAGGGTCGCCCTA
>QHWK01000561.1 GCA_003223775.1 Acidobacteriota bacterium | reverse complement strand
CGGGGCGGACGCGCACTGCCAGGCGCTCGCCGCCGCCGCGGGCCGCGGCTCGGCGACGTGGCACGCGTACCTGAGCACGCAGGGATCGAGCGCCGTCAACGCGCGCGATCGCATCGGCAGCGGGCCGTGGTACAACGCGCGCGGCCAGCGCGTCGCACAGAATCTGGGCGAGCTGCACGGCGACACGATCGAGCAGGCGCGCGTCGGCAACGCGCTCGGCAAGCAGTTCTCGCTCACCGAGAAGACCGCGGTGGTCAACGGCGTCGGCGACACGCCGAACCAGCACGACATCCTCACCGGCACGCAGCCCGACGGCCGCGCGTACAGCGACGGCGATCACACGTGCAACAACTGGACGAGCAACGGCCAGGGCACCGCGCAGCTCGGACACTCCGACAAGCAGGGCGGCGGCAACAGCTCGTGGAACTCCGCGCACCCGAGCCGCGGCTGCAGCCAGCCGAACCTGGTCAGCACCGGCGGCGCGGGCCTCCTCTACTGCTTCGCCGTCACGCCGTAAGAGTTGCAAAATCGACGTAGGGCGACCCTTTCAGGGTCGCCAGAGGCGAGGCTGAAAGCCTCGCCCTACAGATTCTGCAACGCGGCCGCGGGCACACGCGCGTCGATCCAGCCGAGGATGTCGGCGATCACGGTCTCCCTGCCGACGTCGTTCAGCAGATCGTGAAAGTGGCCGTCGTACAGCTTCAGCGTCTTGTCCGCCGATCCCGCCGTGTCGTAGAAGCGCTGGCTGCCGCTCGGGCGCGTCGCCCGATCCGCGGTACCGTGCAGGATCAGCACCGGCAGCGTGATCGACGGGAACTCGCGCGCGAGCCGCTCGTCGGCGCGGACCATCGCCGCGAGCGTCTGCGTCGGCTGCGTCTCGTGCGCGATCAGCGGATCGGCGTCCATCGCACGCACGACGTCGGGATCGCGCGAGAACTGCTCGTTCTTCAGATGCAGGATGTGGGCGTGCGGGAAGACGTGGCTCAGCCCCTTGAAGACGGCGAGCGCGAAATCGGGCGCCGGCACCTGGTGCGCGAAGCTCTCGCACACGAGCCCGGCGAGCGCGGTCGGATGCTCCAGCGTGTACACGCAGGCGACGACGCCGCCCGCGCTGTGGCCGAGCATGAAGAGTGGCAGGCCGGGCTCGCGCAGCTGCGCGAGCGCCACGAGCGTCTCGACGTCGGCCACGTAGTCCTCGAAGTTCTCGACGTAGAACCGTTCGCCATCGGAACGCCCGCGGCCGCGCAGATCGACCGCGTAGACGGCATAGCCGCGCGCCGTGAGCTGCCGCGCCGTCCATTCGTAGTAGCCGCTGTGCGAGTTGAATCCCGGCACGACGGCGACGACGGCGCGGGCCGTCGTCTGCGGCCGCCAGGACCGAACCAGGAGCTCGAGGCCTCCCGTCGTCTTGACTCGCTCTTCGTGAGCCGTGCTGCCCGGCGGTTCGGTCATATGGGTTCTCCAGTGACACTCATCGCGCGCGTCAACTCACGATTCGATGAACGCGAGCAGATCGGCGTTGATCTGATCCTTGTTCGTCGAGCACATGCCGTGCGACTGTCCGGCGTAGACCTTCAGCGTCGAGCGCTTGACGAGCTTCGCCGACAACAGCGCCGACGCGGCGATCGGCACGATCTGATCGTCGTCGCCGTGCATGATCAGCGTCGGCACGTCCATCGCCTTCAGATCCTCGGTGAAGTCGGTCTCCGAGAACGCCTTGATGCAGTCGATGACGCCCTTGAAGCCGGCCTGCATCCCCTGCAGCCAGAACGAATCGCGCAGCCCCTGCGAGACTTTCGCGCCCGGCCGGTTGAACCCGTAGAAGGGCGTGGTGAGATCCTTGAAGAACTGCGACCGGTCGGCGAGAACCGCGGCGCGGATCCCGTCGAAGGTCTCCATCGGCAGACCGCCCGGGTTCGCCTCGGTCTTCAGCATGATCGGCGGCACCGCGCCGATGAGTACCGCTTTCGCGACGCGCGCCGCGCCGTGGCGGCCGATGTAGCGCGCCACTTCTCCGCCGCCGGTGGAGTGGCCGACGTGGATCGCGTTCCGCAGATCGAGCGCGTCGGCGAGCGCGGCGAGATCGTCCGCGTAGGTGTCCATCTCGTTGCCCTCCCACGGCTGGCTCGATC
This sequence comes from Acidobacteriota bacterium, assembly GCA_003223775.1. Lineage (GTDB taxonomy): Bacteria > Acidobacteriota > Vicinamibacteria > Vicinamibacterales > CAVVIG01 > QHWK01. The sequence goes on along the minus strand of QHWK01000561.1, from coordinate 5,267 downwards.
GGCCGTGGCCGCGCCGATCGTGCGCGATGCAGCGATAGCCGCGCTGCCCCAGGAACACCATCTGGTCTTCCCACGCGTCGGCGCTCAGCGGCCAGCCGTGGCTGAAGACCACCGGCTTCCCCTTGCCCCAGTCCTTGTAGTAGATCCGCGTCCCGTCGCCGACCGTGATCGTGTTGTGCGTGTGCTCGCCGCCGGTGGTGATCGTCATGGTGTCGCTCCTTAGGTGCGCGGCCGCTCGGCTGTTCCCTCGTCGAAGCCCCCCAGTCTACTGCCGCCGCGCGCCGCGCGCGTCAACATTCGCGGCGGCGGCGGATCGCAGGCGCGCGTCTACGCGATCGACATGATCGGCGAGACGGGGCTCAGCGCGCCGTCGCGCCCGCCGCTCGCCTCCGATCGCTATGCCGCGTGGCTCGACGACGTGTGGCGCGAGCTCGGCGTGACCTCGGCGCCCGTCGTCGGCGTGTCGCTGGGCGGTTGGCTCGCGCTCGATCTTGCGGTCCGGCGCCCTCAGAAGGTGGCGTCGCTCGTGCTGCTGTCGCCCTCTGGCATCGGCCGGACGCACCAGCTCACGATGGTCCGGTTCGGCCTCCTGCGAATGTGCGGCACGCGGGGGCTGCGGCGATCGTTTGCGATCGTCGCGGGACGGGAAATGCCCGCCGTGCTGGTGACGCGATGACGACGGTGTTCACGCACTTTCGTCCGCGGCTGGAGCGCATCCCGATTCGCACCGACGAAGAGCTCGCGGCGCTGAGGATGCCAGTGCTCGCGGTCGTCGGCGGCAGAGACGCGCTGCTGCGCTCGAGCGAAACGCGCGATCGCCTCACACGGCTGGTGCCGGGCGCGCGCGTCGCGTATCTCGAGCAGGAGGGCCACATTCTGCCGCCGCAGGCGACGGCGATCGCGGACTTCCTCGCCGCCGACGCCGCGATCCCGCCGTCCGTAGCGCGGCCGCTACTCCTGGCGAAGCGCCGTCATCGCGTCGACGCGGCTCGCGCGGCGCGCCGGCAGGAAGCTCGCGAAGAGCGCCGGCAGGACGAGAAGCGCCGTCGTCGCGGCGAGCGTGGACGGCTCGGGCGCACGCACGCCGTCGACGAGCCGCTGAAGGACGCGCGCCGCGGCCCACGCGCCGCCCGCGCCAAGGAGGATGCCCGCGCCGATCATCGCCGCGCTCTGCTGCATCACGAGCTCGATCACGTCGCGCCCGGTCGCGCCGAGCGCGATCCGCACGCCGAACTCGGGCACGCGCTGGCCGACGAGGTACGCGAGCACGCCGTAGACGCCGATGCACGCGAGGAGCAGCGCGAGGCCGGCAAAGGCGGCGAACAGCGCGAGCAGGAAGCGCTGCTGCGCGAGCGTCGCCGCGGACAGCTGCTCGAGCGTGCGCGTCTCGTAGAGCACCTGATCGCCGGCGGCGCCGCGCAGGGCGTGGCGCAGCGGCTCGACGAGCGTGAGCGGATCGACGTCGGTCCGCACCGCGATCGACATCAGCTCCGACCAGCGGCGCACGTAAGCGTCGGGCACCTGCGCGAACGGATAGTAGAACTGATCGCGGACGCGCGCGCCGTCGTCGGCGGCCACGCCCCAGTAGCGCACGTGCCCCACGACGCCGACGACGAGGAGCGGTTCGGGAACGAGATCGGTCCAGAGGCGCCGGCCGATCGGATCCCGCCCGCCGAAGGCATCCTGCGCCATCACCTCGTCGATCACGACGACGCGCTCGCTGCCGATGCGATCGTGCTCGTCGAAGAAGCGCCCGCGGCGCAGCGGGATGCCCGTCACGGCGAGATACTCCGGCGTGACGCTGCTCGCCAGCGCGAGCGGCTTCTTCATCCGCTCGGGCTCGGGCGGCGCGGTCCACCAGCCGACTTGATTGTTGCCGCTTCGCATCGGCACGGTGTCGACCATCGCGATCGCGCGGACGCCGGGCACCGTGTGCGCGCGATCGATCACGTCGCGCCACGCGGCGCGCGCGCGCGCCGGATCGCCGAGGAGCGCCGGCGACACCGCCATGCGGCTCGTCAGCACGTTGCGCGCGTCCACGCCGGGATCGATCGACCACAGCCGCACGAGCGTCTGCGCGAGCACGCCCGCGCTCACGAGGAGCACGAACGCGAGCGCGATTTCCGCGGCGACGAGCGCGCTGTGCAGCCGGCGTGAGGCGGTCACCGTGCGCGCGCCGGCGCGCAGCGCCTGCTCCATCCGGCGCGCGGACGCGCGGACGACCGGCGCCAGGCCGAACATGAGCGCGCACGCGAGCGACACCGCGATCGCGAACGCGAACACGCGCCAGTCGAGCTCCACGCGATTGCTGCGCGGCAGGCCGCCCGGCCAGAGCGCGACGAACGGACGCACCGCGGCCGCGGCGAGCACGAGCCCGAGCGCGCCGCCGCACAGGCCGAGCACCGCGCTCTCGGTGAGGTGCTGCCGCGCCAGCCGCCCTCGCCCCGCGCCGAGCGCCGCGCGCATGGCGGTCTCCCGATCGCGCGCGACCGCGCGTGCGAGGAGCAGGCTCGCGATGTTGACGCACGCGATCAGCAGCACGAGCGAGACGGCGCCGAGCAGCAGCCAGAGCGTCGACCCGACGTTGCCGACCGCCGGCCGCAGCGGCTCGGCGACGAAGCCGCGGCCGGCGTTCGACTGCGGATACTGCGCGGCCAGGCCGCGGGAGACGACGTCGAGCTCGGCCTGCGCTTCGGCGAGCGTCACGCCGGGCCGGGGACGCGCCCAGACGCCGATCCCCGGATGCATCTCCCTCCGGCGCATGAACTCGAGCGTGTTCTGCCCGATCGGCGTCAGCACGTCCGCGTTGCGGAGATTGAAGCGCTCGGGCGCAACGCCGACGATCGTGTGCGGCGTCGCGTCGAACACGATCTTCGCGCCGATGGCCGACGCGCTCGCGCCGAAGCGGCGCTGCCACAGACCCCTGCTGATCATCGCCACCGGCGCCGCGCCGGGCCGATCGTCGTCGGCGACGAAGGTGCGGCCGGCGATCGGCGCGACGCCGACGAGCGGCAGGAGATCCGCCGAGATCTGCAGGCCGTCGACGCGTTCGGGATCGGCCGACGATCCGCTCACCGTGCCGCCGTTGTAGCGGTAGGCGCCGATGCGCAGCGACCGGATCTCGCGGTGGAGGTCGAGGAAATTCGGGTACGAGAACGCCCAGCGATCGCCCCAGCGATAGTCGACGATCCCTTTCGTCTCCTCCTCGACGTTCAGCAGCGATCCTGGATCGGCGAACGGCAGCGGCGCGAAGAGCACGCCGTTGATCACGGTGAACATCACCGTCGTGGCGCCCGATCCGAGCGCGAGCGTGAGCAGCGCGACCGCCGCGAAGGCGGGGCGGCGCCGCAGATCGCGGAGCGCGTAGCGGACGTCCTGCCACAGATCGTCGAGCCACCGCGTGCCGCGCGCGTCGCGGCAGCGCTCTTTCACCTGCTCGGGCCCGCCGAGCGCCAGCCGCGCCAGGCGGCCCGCCTCCTCGGGCGGCACCCCGCGCGCGACGAGATCCGCCGTGTGCGCGTCGAGATGGAACCGCAGCTCGCGCTCGAGCAGCTCCTCCATCCGGCCGCGCCGCAGCACGCGCTGCCACCAGGTCATTCGGCACCTGCCTCGGACATGCGCAGGATCACGGCAACCGCGTCGCTCAGCCGGCGCCAGCTCGCGGTTTCGGCGTGCAGCGCGGACCGCCCCTTGCGCGTGAGGCGGTAGAACTTCGCTTCCCGGCCCGTCTCGGTGTCCTTCCAATCGGCGGCGAGGAGGCCGCGGTTCTCGAGGCGATGGAGCGCGGGATAGAGCGAGCCCTGCGGGACCTGGACGACGTCGCCCGAGACCTGCTGGAGGCGCTGGGCGATCGCGTAGCCGTGGACGGGGCCGAGCGCGATCACCTTGAGGATCAGCAGGTCGAGGGTCCCCTGCGGCAGATCGGATTTGGTGGCCATGGCGGCGTGATACCTCCTGCTTCTACATGTTAGCACGAATACGTGTAGAAGGGCGAGGTATGGCCGCGCCGGGGCTCCGCAGCGCCCGCACGGCGTATCGCCGCTCGTGCGAGAGGCTTACGGCAGATCGAGCAGCGACGCGAGGAAGTCGCGCGTGCCCGGCGGTCCCGTCAGATCGAGCGTGATCGGACCGTCGCCGGGCTCCACCGTGATCGTGAACAGGAGGAAGCGGCAGCAGCGGCGCTCCGCGTCCACCGCGCGCGCGATCTCGCCGACGACGCCGTCGGCGGCGGCGAAGACGAGGCGCCAGCCGTCGGGCAGGTCGCGGCGATCGCGCGCGCGCCGCAGCAGCGCCTGCAGCAGATGCTCGCGGCGCGCGTTCAGCGCCTCGGGGCTCAGCGTGCAGACGACCGGCAGGTCGGCCATGCGCTCGGCTACCGCGGCGTCTTCGCGCCGTCGGCGAGCGTGATGAACAACGAGATCCGATCTTCGGATCCGACGGCGCGGGACATGTGTCCCTGCCCCGTCGTGTCCTCGGCGAGGAGGATGTGTCCAGGGCCGAGGCGGATCTTCTTCCCGCCGTCGAGCTCGATCTCGCTCTCGCCGCTGAGCGTGACGACGTATTGACGGCGCGGCGCCGGATGCCAATCGAGGTTGTAGTCCTGGTTCGTGCGGCGGAACTGCAGATCCTTCACCGACACGGCCTCGGAGAGCTCCGTGCCGCGCCCCTGCGCCTTGAGCGGGACTTCGAACTCCTCGACGTGGGTCTTGCCGTCGGCTCCGGTGTAGAGGCGCGTCACCTTCACCGGCGCCGGCCGCGCGGCGAACGCCGGCACGCCGATCGCGCGCGCGCCGCCGACGACGAGAAGCGTGGGGATCCAGCCGAGCGCCGCCGCCGCGAACAAGAGTCGTTTCATGCTGCACCTCGTCGTTCCGTCATCTGCTCCCTATAATGCGCCGATGCGGAGCGCGTCGAACCTCGTCGTCGCGTTCATCGTCCTGCTCGTCTGCCTCTGGCCGCCGGGCAACGATCGAAGCCTCGCCCTGCGGCTCGTGAACTGGGCCGTCGATCCGCGCAACGAGCTGCCGGTGCTCCCGCCGCCGTTCGCGCTCGGCGCCGGCGACGATCCCGACGCGGTCGCGGAGCACGACGCGCAGGTGCTGGCCTACGACGCGCGGTACGCGCAAGGCGGCTGGACGCGGCGGCGGCTCCAGCTGAAAGTGGCGCGCGATCCGTTCGACGCCGCGGCCGAGCGCCAGGCGCTCCTGGCGCTCGGAATCGTCGCCGCCTTTCTGCTGTGGCGCACCACGCGCGAGCGGCGCAATTAA
>QHWK01000831.1 GCA_003223775.1 Acidobacteriota bacterium | reverse complement strand
CAACCGTCAGCCCGCTGACCGGACTCTGGCTGATCACGACGCCAGCGGGCACCGTGGTGCTGCTCTGCTGCGTGATCGTGCCTACGACCAGCCCGTTCTCGAGGATGATGTTGATCGCCGTTTTTGCCGTGTTCGCGTCGCCGAGCGGCACGCCGACCACGATCGGCGTGATCGTGCCGAGCGAGATCGTGAGGTCCACCGGCGAGCTGGCCGGCAGCACCGTTCCCTCGAGCGGGTTCACGAACATCACCGTTCCGATGTGGAACAGCGTGCTGTTGGCGGAGCCCACCGTGCCAACAGTGAGTCCGGCGTTCAGGATCGCCGTCGTCGCCGCCGCCAGCGTCAGACCCTTCACCGGGGGAACCGTGTCGAGCGGCTTCGGCGTCGGGATCGTGATGTCGGAGAACCGCAGCTGCTCGATGTTGCGGAGGATGTCGGTCCCGTCCGAGAGGTGACCGCCCATCAGCTTCGCCGGGTTGTTGAACACGGTCACGGTCCCATTCGCATTGACCGCGATGTCGTATTCGGCGCGGGTGTTCGAGAACACCGCCGTGTCGCAGTTGAGCGGCTGCACCGCGCCGCAGTCAGGAGGCGGCTGCGGAGACGGCGTCACGATCGTGCGGATGATCGAGATGTTGCCGGGATTCAGCCGCTGCGGGTCGGCGAAGACGTCGTCGGCGAGCAGGCGCGGATCGTCGACCAGCTTGATCGTGCCGTCGTTCAGCACGGCCCGGAGCTGGACGTTGAGCCATACGTCGCCGTCGATCAGATCGTCGCCCTGCTTGCCTTCGAGGATATCGCTCCCCAAGCCGCCGAGCAGGATGTCGCCGCCCATGAACCCGACGCCCTTGAAACCCGCCGGGTCGGCCGGACTCGTCAGGAGCGTGGGACCAAACGCGTTCATCAGCGCGGTCAGGCCGGCAATCTTCGCCGCGCCCGATCCGCCGCGGAAGTTCACCTGTCCCGGCACGCCGACCGCCGGCACCTGGACCGGCGGGGTCCCCACCTGCAGCTCCATTCCAGGATGCAAGCATTCGAGGCGGCCATCGAGTGGACTGCAGAGGATATTGTTGGAACCGGCGATGTGATCGTCGAGATCCCAACCGGAGGCGCCGTCCACGAAACGGTAGCGGTTGCGGAGGTCGTTGAAGTTGATCGGCACCGCCGGGTTCGCCAGCAGGCTGAGCTCGACGAATTCCGGCGCGTTCCAGCCGCGCAGGGTGATCCAGTCGAACCCGAAGTCGCCGAGGAACTTGTTCGAGCCTTCCGACATCAGCATGATGTCGTTGCCGCCCTCGCCGAAGTGGTTGTCCTGTCCGGGACCGCCGCCGAGGACGTCGTCGCCGCCGACCGGATCGAGCCCGGCGAGCAGGTCGAAGACGTTGCCGTTGTCGCCGAAGATGCCGCCGTCGTGGCCGTCACCGTCGTAGATCCAGTCGTCGCCCGGACCGCCGAAGATGCCTTCCGCGCGCCGAAGCCTGGGCCGCTCGAGAGCGCGTCGTTGCCGGGACCGCCCTTCAGGACGTCGTCGCCGTTGCCGCCGAAGAGGACGTCGTCGCCGTCGCCGCCGATGAGGGTGTCGTTGCCGTCGTTGCCCTCGAGACGGTCGTTGCCGGCGTTGCCGATGAGCGTGTCATCGCCGATGTCCGCCTTGAACCGGTTGTTGCCGACGTCGCCGAAGAAGCTGACGTTCATCCCTTTGTGGAGCGGATCGAAAAACAGCTTCGTGCCGTCGGGCTGCGTGATGATCACCGGGCTGTTCGGATCCAGCGGATTGAGAGCGCCGTCCGCCGTCGCCGACGTGAAGTTGAAGTCCGCCGTGTCGAAGATCTTCGCCATCGTGACGCCGGCGAGCGTGTTGCGGCGCGCCAGCTCGGCGAGCGAGTTGCCTTCGAGCGAGAAGCGGAAGTTCAGGCCGTCGGTGCGCTGCAGGTAGTAGAAGCGGTCGCCGTTCTGCAGATCCTCGAGCTGCTTCTCGAAGACGTAGTTGAACGTCGATCCGAGCAGGCCGCCGAAGGCCGCCGGACGTTCCGCGAGGCCGCCGACCCAGAAGTCGATGTTCTCGAGGCCGCAGCTCGCGTCGGTGCAGCCCGCCGCTGTTGCCTGCGCCGGAGTGCTCGCGAACATGAAGGTGGCGTTCTGGAGCAGCAGGCCTGCGGCTGCTCGCTTGCCCGCGATCGTCGAGACGCCCGTCACCGACGGATGCTTCGCGTACGCCGCGATGAAGTTCACGAGCGACTCATGGTGCCGCAGGCCCTGGCCGAAGTCGAACCAGGACGTGTACGGCGTGAGCGCCGAGTTCTTCGTCAGCCCGAACAGCTGGCGGCGGGCGGAGTTGAGCGAAGGAATGCCTTCGCTGCGGCCGCGCGCGATGTTGATCGCGGGGAGGTCGAGCGGGAGGCCGACCAGGGTGTTCCGCACCGAGGAGGTCACGAACTCGTCGAGCTCGTTGCCGACCTGCTTCGTCAACCCGTTGATCAGGCTGCCCGCCGCCGCGGCGGCCGAGAGCGATCCGTTCAACGCCGAGTTGCCGTTTGTCGGAGCGGGATCGCCCGGTGCCAGGTTGAACGACTCCGGGTTCAGGAACGCGTTGAACAATCGGATAGGCACCGTCGTGCCGTCCGCGAGCTCACGGTGCAGAATCTCGGGCAGCATCGAGTGGCCGAGACGATAGACGGTGTGGGCGAACTCCGCCGAGATTGCGCCGTTGATCGACGTGATGCCGCCGAGGAACGCGTTGATGAGCGGCTGAATCGTCCGCGCGAACTCCTCGAACACGAGGTGCTGATACTGCATCTCGGTGCCGAAGCGCGCCGCCTGGAAGATGCGCTCGCCGTAGCCCCAGCCCGAACCCGCGTGCAGGGCGTGCCAGCCGTTGATTTCCGCCTGCGTCAGGCCGAACGCGTTGACGCCCGTCGCCGCATTCACCGGCAGATTGATGTTGTGATCGAACTCCGATGCGAGGCGATTGTGCTCCGCGTGGAACAGCTGGTGCACCGTCGACAGCATGATGTTCTCGTTGCCGCGGCCGTCGCCCGTTACAAAGTGCGCGTTCAGCAGCTCGTCGTCGTAGGTGCCAGGCTGCTGGCACGACGGCACCTGCCGGAAGTCGCAAATCGTGGTGTCCGTATCAGGCGGCAGCGCGTTGCCGTTCGCGTCGACCGGCACCGCGTTGTGCGCGATGTCGTTCAGGAACCCGTGGCCGGTGCGGAACGCGCCGTCGACCAGCGTGCCCTTGCCGCCGTTGTCCGCCGGGTTGCCTTCGACGAGCCGATTCGCGCCGCCGGGCGTCGCTGGCGGGAGCACGAGCTGCGCCATCCCGCGCGCCGGGCCGGGCTTGAAGTGGCCGTACGGGTCGGTGAGGATCAGCGGCACGTCGAGGACGTCGGTGTCCAGGAACTGGATGCCCAGCTTCTGCGCCGCCTGCTGCTTCACCTTGCCCCAGTTGCCGATGTTGCAGATGTCGTCGTTGGGGAAGCCAGTGCCGCGCGGCCCGCAGTGGTCGCCGTCGAGCACCTTGCCGTCCGGAATCGGTGCCCCGGCGGCGCCGCCGCACACCGCGGCTGCTGGATTCGTCGCGCAGACGTACTGGCGCAGGAACACCTGGTGCGACGGGTGCGACGTGTAGGTCTGGTTCTGATCGACCCACGGCGTCGTCAGGTTGAGCGACTCCTTGACGTCGTCGGCGGTGCCGAGGATGCCGTCAGGGCCCGGCTGAAGCGCGCCGCGCGTCATCACCATGAAG
>QHWK01000830.1 GCA_003223775.1 Acidobacteriota bacterium | reverse complement strand
CGGGCGGCATCCTGACGGTGACCGTGCCCGGATCGCTCTGGGGCTGGCAGGAAGCGCTGACGCGCTTCGGCACCCGGACGTTCAAGGAGGTCCTGCAGCCGGCGATCGACTACGCGGATCAGGGATTCCCGATCACCGAGGAGATTGCGAGCGGCTGGCGCATGAAGAACGCGCTTCCGCTCACCGGCTGCTGCAAGGAACCGGATCCCGATTCGGTGAAGACCTTCTACATCGACGGCAACCGTCCGACGACCGGCACCATCTTCCGCAACCCGGATCTGGCCAAGACGCTGCGGCTCGTTCAGCAGCAGGGACGCGACGTCTTCTACCGAGGCGAGGTCGCGAAGGCGATCGTCGCGAAGGCGAAAGCGCTCGGCGGCCCGATGACGCTCGAGGATCTCGCCAGCTACAAAGGCGAGTGGGTGACGCCGGCGTCGACGACCTATCACGACCAGTACACGATCTTCGGGACGCGCGCGCCGTCGCAGGCATGGGGCATCGTCGAGATGATGAACGTCCTCGAGGCGTGCGTGCCCACGTGGTATCCGGGCCAGACGCTCGGCACGCTGGGCCCTGCCAATCCGCTCTATTGGCACGCGCTCATCGAGGCCAAGAAGGCCGTCTACACCGACGTCTACGCACGCAACGCCGATCCAAACGCCGTCGCGGTCCCGCTCGAGATGCTGACCTCGAAGCCGCACGCCGCCTCGCTGTGCGGAAAGGTCGATCCGAAGCGCGCATCGAGCACCGGCTCGCGAACGACCGAGGCCTTCGACGCCGGCGACACGATCTATCTTGCTGCGGCCGATCGCTGGGGCAACATGGTGTCGTGGATCAACAGCAACTTCGCCGGATGGGGATCCGGCATCACCGTGCCGGGCTACGGATTCATCCTGCACAACAGGGGCGGTCTGTTCACGCTGAATCCGGACAGCCCGAACGTCATCGCGCCGGGCAAGCGCCCGTACAACACGCTGTCGGCGGTGCTCGTGATGCAGGGCGATCGGCCGCTCGTCGTGACCGGCCAGCACGGCGGCGATCAACAGGGCCAGGGCAACATGCAGGTGCTGGTGAACGTGCTGGATCTTCACGCCAACGTGCAGGCGGCCGGCGACATGGCGCGCTTCAGCCACAACCAGGTGAACAACAAGCTGCAACTGGAGTCGGCGCTCTTCGGGCTCGTCGGCGCGCAGCTGTCGGCGATGGGCCACCAGGCGGCGGCGGCGAATGGTTCGCCGGTCGGAGGCTTCGAGGCGATCATGTTCACGCCGGACTCGCGATCGGCGGCGGGCTGCGCGCCGGCCGACGCGTCATGCAGGCGGCCCATCGCCGGGTTCTACCGCGCCGGATCGAATTTCAGAGAGGACGGCCAGGCGGCGGGATACTGACCGCCGTCAGGTTGACGTTCTGCGGTTCGCCGCCGCTTCCGGATTCACCCAGGCGCGCAGCGGCTCTCCTTTGAGGCCGGCGATCAGATTGTCGGCCGCGATCTCCGCCATCCCGTTGCGGCTGCTCACCGTGGCGCTCGCGATGTGCGGCGCCACGATGCAATTGCGCAGGCCGACCAGCGGATTGCCGGAACGCGGCGGTTCGGGGTCGGTGACGTCGAGCCCGGCGGCGAAGATCGTGCCGCTCGTCAGGGCGGCGGCCAGATCGGCTTCGACGACGAGCGGCCCTCGCGCGGTGTTCACGAACACGGCGGTCGGTTTCATCCGCGCGAACGCGGACGCGTTGAACATGCCGCGCGTCGTGTCGTTCAGGTCCGCGTGCGCGGAGATGAAATCCGATTCGGCGAGCAGCCGATCGAACGACACGCGCTCGGCGCCGAGATCGCGCTCGGCCTGTTCGTTCGATCGCTGATCGTGATAGAGGATGCGCATCCCCCAGCCGCCGCGGCAGCGGCTCGCCATCGCGTAGCCGATGCGGCCCATCCCGACGATGCCCACCGTGCGGCCCACCAGATCCTGACCGATGTGCCCGAGCGGCTCCCACGTCTTCCAGTACCCCGCCACCGCGTACTTCTCGGACTCGACGATGCGACGGCCGGCCGAGATCAACAGCGCGAAGGCCATGTCGGCGGTGGCGTCGGTCAGCACGCCCGGCGTGTTTCCGACCGCGATGCCGCGCGCGGTGGCCGCCGGGACATCGATGTTGTTGAACCCCACCGCCGCACGACGTCGGCCGGCGGCGGCAGCGGTTCGGTCCAGACGTCGGCCAGGCAGAACTCGCGCACCCGGTCGAGGCCAGCGGCGGGGATCACACGTGTGACGAACACTCTCGGCTTGTTCATGCGAGATTCCTGGCGGTGACACGTCGACCGATGCGCGGCCGGTTCACGCGGGCCATTGTAATGTCTGTTCGGGATCCAGGATCGGATCCAGGATCGGATCCTGGATCGGATCCTGGATCGGATCCTGGATCGATGGCTCGAGCGGGATCAGCTCACGGTGATGACGATCTTCCCGCGGGCCTGCCCGCTCATCGCGTACCGTACCGCCTCACGCGCGTCGTCCAGCGGATAGGTCCGGTCGATGGCCGGCCGCAATCGGCCGGCTTCGATGAGCGCCGTGAGGTACGCGAGATCATCACGCGTGACCGACGCGATGTAGAAGACAACGCGCTGGCGCAGTACGCGTGAGCGGACCATCACCGCGAGCAGACGCGCAAGGATGCCGAGCCAGCCGCCGCGCTTCGCCGCGCCCGGGCAGACGAGCGTCCCGCCGGGAACGAGCATGCGCCGCAGATCGCGCAGCGAGCGCGTCGCGGCGACGTCGAGGATGACATCGTACCGCGGCTCACGCGTCGCGACGTCCTCTTTCGTGTAGTCGACGAGCACGTCGGCCCCGAGCGGCCGGACGACGTCCATGTTTCGCGGGCTGGTGACCGCGGTGACGTGCGCCTCGAGCGCCTTCGCGATCTGCACCGCAAACGTGCCGACACCGCCGCCCGCGCCGTAGATGAGGACGCGCTGTCCGGGCCGCACGCGGCCGTGGTCGCGCAGGCCCTGCAAGGCAGTCAACGCCGCGACACCGATTGCGCCGGCCTCGACGAACGACATACCCGCGGGCTTTTGCAGGAGGCTGCGCTCGGTGCCGGTCGCGTACTCCGCCCACGTGCCGGTCCCCATGCCGAACACTTCATCGCCCGGCCGCAGGGTTGTGACGTTCTTGCCGACGGCCTCGACCACTCCGGCGAGGTCGATGCCGCGGACG
>QHWK01000750.1 GCA_003223775.1 Acidobacteriota bacterium | reverse complement strand
GAACGTCAACGAGCTCGACGCGAAGACGACCTATCAGCAGCGGCAGGTGGACTTCGACCTGACGGCGAAGCAGCCGCAGCGCTCGCTCGGCGTCGGCGGCGAGGTGCTGCTGCACCCCGATCATCAGGAGGTGCACCTGAAGCAGCTCGCGCTCGACACGCAGGGCCAGAAGTGGCAGCTCGCGGCGGGGTCGCAGGCGACGATCAACTACGCGGCGGACGCGGTGCGCGTCGAGCGCCTGACGCTCGTCAACGGCGATCAGAAGATCGGCGCCGACGGCACGTTCGGGCGGCCGGGCGACGCGCTGAAGGTGACGCTCTCCAACGTGGATCTCGCGACCGTCGACGCGATGCTGCTCCGGCCGCCGCAGCTCTCCGGCCGGCTCGACGCCTCGGCGACGCTGTCGGGCACGAAGGAAGCGCCGGATGTCGACGCGCAGTTCGAGGTGACGCAGGGCGGCTTCCGGCAGTTCAAGTACGACAGCTTCGGCGGCACGGCGACCTACGCCGGACCCGGCGTGACGGTCGACGCGAAGCTCCAGCAGAATCCGACGACGTTCATGACGGCGAAGGGCTACCTGCCGAAGGCGCTTTTCGGCGGCGCGCAGGACGAACACACCGGCGGACACGAGACGCCGGCCGCCAAAGGCGACGCGATCGACTTCCACATCGAGAGCACGCAGATCGATTTGGGGATCGTCCAGGGATTCACCACGGCGCTGGCCAACGTCCGCGGCACGGTGCAGGCGAAGATCGACGTCACCGGGTCGGCCTACGATCCGCATCCGACCGGCGACGTCACGATCGCGAACGCCGCCTTCACGGTGGAGCCGACCGGCGTCGCGTACACGAACTTCCAGGGGAAGCTCGACCTGCAGCCGGACAAGGTGCACATCGACAAGATCAGCCTGGTCGACAACCACAGCAGCCAGCTGTCGATCACCGGCGATCTCGCGATGCACGAGCGTCAGCTGGGCGGCGTGTCGATCGCGCTCCAGGCCGACGACTTCAAGGTGCTCGACAACAAGATGGACTCGGCGTACGCGACCGAGCAGACCGAGTACCAGACGTCCGCGAACGCCGTCGCGTCGCCGAAGCCGAGCCCGTACGAGGCGCTGCAGATGGATCTGCACCTCACGGTGCCGAACGACTTCGTCGTCAAGGCGGACGATCTGAAAGCGCCGGGCGCGCCGATCGGCCTGGGCGCGCTGCTCATCACGCTCGGCGGCGATCTCTACGTGAGCAAGGTGCCGTACGATCAGATCCGGATCACCGGCGCGGTGAACACCGTGCGCGGCCACTACGACTTCCAGGGGCGCCGCTTCGACATCCTCCGCGACGGCACGGTCCGCTTCGACGGGCTCGACGATCTCGATCCGGCGCTCGACATCCGCACGCAGCGCGTCATCCAGGCGGTCACGGCGAACGTCAACGTGCGCGGCACGCTGAAGCAGCCCGAGATCGTCCTGAGCAGCACGCCGCCGCTCGAGCAGGCCGACATCCTGTCGCTCATCGTGTTCAACCAGCCGCTGAACTCGGTGGGCGAGGGGCAGCAGATCTCGCTGATCCAGCGCGCGCAGGCGATGGCGACCGGCGCCGTCGCGAGCCAGTTCGCGAAGTCGATCGGCAACGCCCTGAACCTCGACGAGTTCGAGATCAACATGGCGCCCGAGCAGGGCGGCGGGCCGCAGCTGACCGTCGGGCAGCAGGTAGGCGAGAACCTCTACGTGAAGGTGGAGCAGGGCATCGGAGAGATCGGCCAGACGAACTTCATCCTCGAGTACGAGCTGACCAAGTGGCTGCGCCTGCGCACCAACGTCCTGCAAGGCTCGAGCACGCAGGCGAGCCTCTTCCAGCGCCAGCAGGGCTCCGGCGCCGATCTGCTCTTCTTCTTCAGTTACTGACGGCCGGAACCACGAAGACACGAAGAAACACGAAGCACACGAAGAAATCTTTGTACAAAGAATTTCGTGATCTTCGTGAATCTTCGTGTCTTCGTGATTCCGTCTCTCAGGCGTTGGCGAGCGACGCGACCTGGACGCGAGCATCATTGAAGCAGGCGCCGCCGCCGAGATCGGTCAGCGTGTCGGGGACGAGCGCGGTGCCGGTCGCGCTGTTGGGCGTGCTCCGGCGCCAGATGCCTTTCGGCAGGCTGATGGTGCCCGGGCGGATCGAGGGCGCCACTTTCAGCGTGCACTGCACCTCGCCGAGATCGTTGAACATGCGCACTTGATCGTTCTCCGCGAGGCCGCGCGCCTCGGCGTCTGCCGGGTGCATCGTCAACTTCACGTCGGGCCGCGGCAGCTCGCCGAGCGTGGAGCTGATCGTCCGGTCGCTCGCCGGCGAGATGAGCGCCAGCGGATAGCGGTCCGTCTGCGGATCGGGCTGGAAGCGATACAGACCCATCGGCGCCGATGCCTCGAGGTCCGCGGGGAAGAGGTGCACCTTCCGGTCCGGCGTATTCGGGAAGACGTCGACGAACTGAATCGGCGCCGTGCCGAAGGGCGGCGCCGGCAGCGTACCGCCGCGGAGGTCCTCGCTGATCGCGCGCGGCAGCCGATCGAGCACGTGCACCATCAGATCGAGCTCGCCCGTCGGCTCGTCGTCGCGCAGCAGCCCGAGGCGGAGGCACAGCTCGCCGAAGACGTCGGCGTTCGATCGCGCTTCACCCACCGGCTCGACGACCGGCCGCGCGAGATCCAGATTGATCGGCCCGTACGCCTTCGCGAAATCGTAGCCCTCGAGAAACGTCGTCGCGGGCAGCACGACGTCGGCGTACAGCGCCGTGTCGGTCATCACCTGCTCGAAGACGACGGTGAACAGATCCTCGCGCTCGAGGCCGCGGATCACGCGCCGCTGATCGGGAACCGTCGCCGCCGGATTGCAGTTGTAGACGAACAGCACGTCCACCGGCGGATCGTCGTACTCGGTGAGCGCGCGCCCGAGATGATTCATGTTCACGACGCGCGTGTCCGGCTCCGGCGCGTCGATCCACGTGCGGTCGATGTTCCACGACGCCGAATTGCTCATCGAGTAGCCGCCGCCGCGCACGCCGAACTTGCCGCCGACGGCCGGCAGCGCGAGGATCGCCATCGCGGCGTTGCCGCCGTTGCGGTTCCGCTCGAGGCCCCAGCCGCAGCGAATCAGCGCGGGCGAGCTCGATGCGTAGAGCTCGGCGACGCGCGCGAGCGCCGCCGCGTCGATCCCCGCCGTCTCCGCCGCGCGCTCGAGCGTCCACGGCTCGGCGCGTTCGCGCAGGCGATCGGCGCCGCGCGTGTGCGCGCGCAGGAACGCCTCGTCGGCGCCGCCGGTCTCGA
>QHWK01000749.1 GCA_003223775.1 Acidobacteriota bacterium | reverse complement strand
TCGCCTCTGGCCGGGTCAGGATCCGATCGGCAAGCGCTTCAGCCGCGGCCTGCCGGACGAAGCCGGCTTCGAGGTGGTGGGCGTCGTCGCCGACGCGAAGCTCACGTCGCTCGATCGCACGCCGCCGTTGATGGTCTATCTGCCGTACTGGTGGCGGACCCGTCCGTCGCTGTCGATCGTGATCAGGACCGCGACCGATCCGGCTGCGGCGATGGCGCCGGTGCGCGCGGCCGTGCGCGCGATCGATCCCGACATCGCGGTCGGCGACGCGCGCGCGCTCGACGCGATCGTCGGCGCGTCGGTGGCCGGGCGCCGCTACCAGATGCGGCTGTTCGTCGCCTTCGGCGCCGTCGCGCTCGTCATCGCCGCGCTCGGCGTGTACGCGTCGACGTCCTACGGCGTGTCGCGGCGCCGCCGGGAGATGAACATCCGCGTCGCGCTCGGCGCGCGGCCATCGGAAGTGACTGCGCTCGTCGTGCGGCAGGGCACGGCGCCGATCGCGATCGGCCTCGCGGCCGGCACGCTCGGCGCGCTCGCCGTCGGCCGGCTCGTCGCGAGCCTGCTCTTCGATGTCCGCGCCGACGATCCGTTCGTGCTCGCCGCCGCCGTCGCGCTCGTCGGCCTCGTCGGGATCGCGGCGTGCGCGTCGGCCGCGCGTCAGGGGCTGCGCATCGATCCGGCGCAGGCGCTTCGTGACGACTAAACCGTATTGCGGATTACGGATTGCGGATTGCGGGGACTCGCGGGCGGGACTCCATCAGACGCGAACGCCGACCACCTGGCGCGCCGCGCGCACGATCGAATCCGCTGAACGATCGACGTCCTCTTCAGTCGTCGACCAGTTCGACACCGAGATTCGCATCGCCTCCATCCCGTGCCAGCGCGTGCCGCCGAGCCAGCAGACGCGCTCCTCCTGAACGAGTCGCAGCGCGTCCCGCGTCGCCGCATCGGGGTCGCCGGTTGCCGGCACGACGCGGACGAGCACCTGATTCAGCACGACGTCGTTGAGCACCTGCATCGACGGCTCCTGTCGCAGGAGTTCCGCGAAGCGCGCGGCCAGGCGGCAGCAGCGATCGACGAGATCCTCGACGCCGCTTCTCCCGAGCGCGCGCAGCGCCGCATAGACGGCGAATCCGCGCGCGCGGCGCGACGATTCCGGCACCCAGTCCATCGGCTCGCGCGGCTCGTCGGCCGATCGCACCAGATACGCGGCCTCGACGCTCATCGCCGCGCGGTGCGCTTCGGGATGGGACGTGAACACGAGGCCCGAATCGTACGGCGCGTTCAGCCACTTGTGCGCGTCGGTCGCCCACGAATCGGCGCGCTCGACGCCGCCGACCAGATGCCGCAGCGACTCGCTGCACGCGGCCCACAGGCCGAACGCGCCGTCGACGTGCAGCCACGCGCCGTGCCGCCGCGCCGCGTCGGCCACCTCGTCGAATGGATCGAATGCGCCCGTGTTGACGTTCCCCGCCTGCGCGCAGACGATCGTCGGTCCGCTCAGGCGATCGAGGGTGTCGGCGAGCGCCTCCGGCCGCATGCGCCCCTGTCCGTCCGCTTCCACGCGAACGACCTGCGACGACCCGATCCCGAGCAGGCGCAGCGCGCCAATCACCGACACGTGCACCTCGGCGCCGACGACGACGTTGAGGCGCGGCGCGGCTTGCAGGCCGTCGGCCTCGACGTCGTAGCCGGCGCGCCGCAGCAGCTCGTGGCGCGCCGCCGCGAGCGCGGTGAAATTTGCCATGTGCGCGCCGGTGACGAAGCCGACGCTCGCGTGCCGCGGCAGCCGCAGCAGATCGATCAGCCATTGGCCGGCGATCTCCTCCGCGACCGCGGCGGTGGGCGACATCACGAAAAGCCCCGCGTTCTGATCCCACGCCGCCGCCACCCATTCGGCGGCGACCGCCGCGGGCAGCGCGCCGCCGGTCACGAAGCCGAAATAGCGCGGGCCGGATGTCGTCACGAGGCCGGGCTCGGCCGCGGCCGCGAGATCGGCGACGACCTCGGATGCATCGAGTGGATGCGGAGGCAGCGGGCCGCCCAGCGCGGCGCGGATGTCGCCGAGCGTCGCCGTCTTGTCTTTCAGCGCCGCGTACTCGTCCACTTCGCCGGTGGCCGCCGTGGCGAGCAGATGATTGACGCCGGGGACTTTTACGACTTCGGCCGGCGGCGCTTTCTTCCGGCGCGCCGCCATTTCGGCGAGGAGGTCCGCGTTCTTCGGCTCCACCTGCGTGTCGAGCTCTCCCTGCAGGATCAGAAGGGGCAAGCTGACGGCCTTCATCAGCTTCGCGGGATCGCTCGCGAGCAGGCTCTGGAACTCCGCGTTGTCGACCGTGCGCCGGACGTCGGCCGGCAGCGCGTCCAGCCCTTTTCCGCTCAGCACGGCGTCGTGGATCTTTTTCTGCGCGTCGATCTTCGCCTGGCGCTCTTCAGGCGTGATCTTCATGCGATCGAGGAGGTGCCGCTGCTGCGCGAGCATCAAGTCCGCGCCGGTCACGCCCGGCGTCGCGACGAGCGCCACGGCGTCGATGCGCTTCTCCTTCGACGCGGCGATCAGCGCGACGATGCCGCCCTCGCCGTGGCCGACGACGGCGAGGCGCTTCGGGTCGACGTCCTTGCGCGCCTCGAGAAATTTCACCGCGGCGCGCAGATCGTCCGCGTAGTCGGCGAGCGTCGCCGCCTCCGCGCGGCCGCCGCTCTGGCCCATGCCGCGCTTGTCGTAGCGGATCACGATGAACCCGGCGTCGGCGAGCGCGCCGGCGATCTGGCCGAGAATCGGTACGCCGGCGACGAACCCGTCGCGATCGCCGCCGCCGCTGCCGCCCGCGAGCACGACCGCCGGCAGCCGCGGCACAGTGGACGAGGCAGGCCGCGACAGCGTGCCCGCGAGCGTGAACCCGTTGCTCGGAATCGTCACCGCTTCGTCGTTGGCGCGCGAGATGCGCACGGTGCGCGACGACACGGCCGCGATGTCCTCGCGCGCGACCTCGATCTGCTGCCCCGGCACGCTGAAGCGCACCAGCCGCCCGGCGTCGTCCCACCAGATGACGGCGTCGACCGAACCGCCCGGCACGGTCAGCGTGAGCGTCGCCCGGTGCGCGGCGACGCGCCGCGCGACGGTTTGAATCTGTTCGTCGGCCGCGGCGCCGATGCGTCCGCGGAACATCGTCATCGGACCTTCGGCGAAGATCGGGATGTCGGTGCCGGCCGGCGCCGTGCGCGCGCGTGCGGCGACTGCTTCGTAGCCGGCGAAGAAACTGTTGGTGAGGATGAGCAGCGACGCCGGATCGATCGTGTTGGTGCGCTGCGTCGTCTCGGTGCCGATCGTGAGATCCGATTTCGCCGTCGTTCCCTCGACGGTCGTATGCATGGTCTGAAGCTGGCCGCGCAGCGTGCCGTCGAAGTCGAACGAGATCGGATGCCAGTCGGCGGTGTAGCGGATCTGCAGACGGCGCGCGAGGGCGTCGATCGGCGCGGCCAGGCGGCCCGAGCTCGAGATCACCCAGCCGTCGGCGACGCGGTTGACGGCGATTTGCTCCGAGCCGAGCGCCCGGCCGTTGTAGAAGATCGTGAACGTCGTGCCATTCGCCTCCGGCAGCGGCGGGGGCGCCGGCACGATCTGGGCCGACGCCGCGTGGGCCGCCGACAGCGCGAGCGCTGCCGCGGCTGCGCCCGCGCGGATAGAATGGAACGAGGGCATACTCCAGCATAGCATCATGATTCCCGCTGTTTCCGCCGGCGCGTACACCGCCGCGCGCGAGCGCGCCGCGTTCGTCGAACGCGGCGATCGCGGCGGCATCGTCGTCTCCGGCGCCGATCGCGCGAGCTACCTGCAGGGTCTGCTCACCAACGACATCGCCGCGTT
>QHWK01000560.1 GCA_003223775.1 Acidobacteriota bacterium | reverse complement strand
ATCGTAGACGACGCGGTTGATGCCCTTCACGTCGTTGACGATGCGAGACGAGAGGCGCGCGAGCAGGTCGTGCGGCAGCCGCGCCCAGTCGGCCGTCATGCCGTCCTTGCTCTCGACCGCGCGGATCGCAACCGTGTACTCGTAGGTGCGCTCGTCGCCCATCACGCCGACGCTCTGCACCGGCAGCAGCACCGCGAAGCTTTGCCACAGGCGCGTGTACCAGCCGTCGCGCCTGATTTCTTCCGCCACGACGGCGTCCGCGCGCCGCAGCAGCGCGAGCCGCTCCGGCGTCACCTCGCCGAGAATCCGGACCGCGAGCCCCGGCCCCGGAAACGGCTGCCGGACGACGAACTCCTCGTCCAGCCCGAGCGTCCGCCCCACCTCGCGCACTTCGTCTTTGAACAGCTCGCGCAGCGGTTCGACGAGCTTCATGCGCATCCGCTCCGGCAGGCCGCCCACGTTGTGATGGCTCTTGATCATCGACGCCTGCCCCACGATCGAGATCGATTCGATCACGTCGGGATACAGCGTGCCCTGCGCGAGGAACTCCACATCGCCCAGCTTCGCGGCCTCCACTTCGAAGACCTCGATGAACGCCGCGCCGATCGCCTTGCGCTTTTTCTCGGGATCGACGACGCCTGCGAGCCGATCGAGAAACAGCGTCGACGCGTCGACGAACACCAGCGGAAGGCGCAGCCGCTCGAAGCGCTTGCGGATCTGCGACGCCTCGTCGAGCCGCAGCACGCCGTTGTCGACGAAGATGCACGTGAGCCTGTCGCCGACGGCGCGGTGGATGATGAGCGCGGCCACCGTCGAATCGACGCCGCCGCTCAGCGCGCAGACGACGCGGCCGTCGCCGACTTTCGCGCGCACGCGCCCGATCGCCTCGTCGACGAACGACGCCATCGTCCAGTCGCCGGTGCAGCCGCAGACGCCGTACGCGAAGTTGCGCAGGATGGCGAGGCCGCGCTCCGTGTGGACGACCTCGGGGTGGAAGAGCAGCGCGTACAGGTGGCGCTCGGGGTGCGCCATCGCCGCGACCGGCGCGTTCGTGCTCGTCGCGACTACCGAGAACCCCGACGGCGCCGCGGCGACGAAGTCACCGTGGCTCGCCCAGACGCGAATCTCGTCCGGCACGTCGGCGAAGAGCGCCGCCGGCCCCGACCGATCGCGATCGCGCACGACCGACACCGTCGCGTGGCCGAACTCGCGGTGCGGCGCCGGCTCGACGCGGCCGCCGAGCGCGTGCGCCATCAGCTGCATGCCGTAACAAATGCCGAGCACCGGACAGCCGACGTCGTACACCGCGGGATCGCACCGCGGCGCGCCGGCGTCGGAGACGCTCTTCGGGCCGCCGGACAGAATGATCCCCGCGGGCGTGCGCGCGCGGATCTTGTCGATCGGCGTGTCGGGCGGCCACACTTCCGAGTACACCGAGAGCTCGCGCAGGCGCCTGGCGATCAGCTGCGTGTACTGCGACCCGAAATCGAGGACGATGATCGTCTGGTGAGTCACTGTACGGGCCCGGGAAGGATGACCTATTATAGCGAGGTTGACCACAAGATGTGGTAGTGCGTTTGCCCTGATCGCGTCCTGTTGCGTAGTTGTTTGCGCGCAATCACCACGGCCGGCACCCTTCCCCGAACCTCAACCGCGACACGCGAAGATCGATCGCACACCGCCGGCGCTCCTTCCCGTGCGGCCGGTGTGGACGCTCGTCCTCTTCAATCAGCTCACGACGACGCCGGCGTACGACGACGCGCGCGCGTACTTTCCGATCGAGGGCGATCGCCTCGTCGCCTACACCATGCCCGCGGGCACGCGCGCGTGGACGATCCCCGCGCGGCTCGTCCAGCCGCCGGTCGCCGGCGACGGCCTCGTGTTCCTCGTCGACCGCGAGGCGCTCACGGCGCACCGCGCCTCAGATGGATCGATGGCTTGGCGCGCGCCGCTTGCGGAGGCGCTCGCGGTCCGGCCGACGTTCGACAACGGCTGGCTGATCGCCGCGGTCGCGAGCGGCGACGTGCTCGCCTATCGCGCACGCGACGGCGAATTGATCTGGCGCCGTCATCTCGCGGCGCCGGCGCACGCGCCCGCCGCGCTCGCCGGCGATCGCGTCTACATGCCCACGAGCGATTCGCACATCGTCGCCCTGCACGTCGACACGGGCGAGCCCGTCTGGGAGCGGCGCCTCGGCGGCGCGCCGAACGAGGTTCTCGCGCTGGCCGAGCGCCTCTACACCGGCTCGACGGACAACTTCTTCTACTGCCTGATGACGGAGGACGGCCGCATCGACTGGCGATGGCGCACCGGCGGCGACATCGTCGGCGAGCCCATCGCCGACGAACGGCACGTCTACTTCGTCGCGCTCGACAACGTGCTGCGCGCGATGGATCTGAAGAGCGGCGCACAGGTGTGGATGCGGCCGCTGCCGATCCGTCCGATCGCCGGGCCGGCTCGCGCGGGAGCGACGATTCTCGTCGCAGGGCAGACTGCGCAGCTGCGCGCCTTCAACGCGAAAGACGGCACGCCGGTGCCCGGCGAACCGATCGTCCCCGGCGCGCCCGCTCCGCCGGCGCCGCCGCGCCGCCCCACCGCTGCTGCCGGGCCGGGCGCCGGGATTCCGACGGTCGATCTCGTGCCGTCCGAGCTGCCGCACGCGACGCCGTCGGAGATCGACATGCCGTCGGAGGCCGACGCCGCCGCAAAGGCGGCCGCGATCGCGAGCGATCCGGATATGGCTGCGCCTCCGCATGTGATCGAGGATCCGACAACGCACCTGTCGATGGTGCTGATGATCACGAAAGAGATCGCGCGCGGCGCCGGCGTGACGCTGGTGACGCGCAGCTTCGAGCCGCCGGCCTCCCCCGTAGCGCCTTTGCCGAACATGATCATGATCGCGCCGCAGACGCCGGCCGCGACGGCGCCGCCTCGCCGCTGACGCGCGCGTCAGGCTGAATGCTGGAGCGGTGACACGACCACGCGAGCCGGCGCTTCGGCTCGCGCGGCGGCGTGTTTCTGGTAGAGCGTCAGGTACGCGCACAGCGCCGTCAAGCCGAGGAACTCGAAGACGACGCCGCGAACCACCAGCGCGGCGAGCTGCAGCGGAAGCACCGCGAGGCCGATGAGCGGCACGAACGCGATCAGGCCGACGCCCGACCACGCGAGCGCCGACGCGAGCGTCGCCGCGGCGACGACCGCCACGACGACCAGAAACAGCCGGGCGAGCTCGCGGAATTCGGCGCGCACGAACCGCCCGGTCGCGCGGATCCCTGCGGCGAGGCCGACGCTCTCCACCGCCATCGAGATCTGCAGCAGCAGGTAGACGAGATTGACGACGGTGATCCACGCGACCAGCAGCGCCGCCGAGATCGCCGCGATGAACGTCCAGCCGAGGATCAGGATCCGCCCTTCCGCGGCGCGGTAGCCGTAGACGACGAACGCGAGGTACGCGCCCGCGGAGACGGCGTAGACCGCCATCAGCGCGAGGCCGAGCAGCACGTACGGCCGGTAGAGCCGCGAGCAGCCCGTCGTGAAGCGCGGCAGCGAGAACGCTGACGCGTGCCGCAGCAGGTCGAGCGTGATCGGATGCTGCTCGATGGCGCCCGCGTCGGCGCTCGCAGCGGAGAGGACGTCGACCGTTCCGCCCTTGACGACGAACATCAGGACCGATCCGCCGAGCAGGACGACGGCGAACGCCGTGATGAACGCGACGAAGGCGACCGGCTCGGACAAGAGCGTGCTGCTGATCGTCGTGAAGATCTCGCGCAGGCTGCCCTGCAGCAGGTCGGCGAGATCGGCGCCGAGCAGCACGGCGACGAGAATGGCGGCGCCGATGATCGGGACGGCCAGCAGCACCTGGAACGTCGTCCCGGCGACGAACTGAATGACGACCGCCTGCCAGTTCGCCGCCGTCAGCAGGGCGCCGCGCTTCAGCAGGTGTCTGATGTCCAAATCGTTTTCACTATAGCACCCGTGTATCCTGTGACTGGACGTGCCGCTCATTCTGCGCATCGTGCGCGCCGGCGTCGCAGCCGCGATTGTGGCCGGTGCAGCCGGCTACGCGCTCGAGCGCGCGCGCTTCGGCGCGTCCGACCAGGCGGCGCTCGCGCGCGTCGAGGCCGAGCTCCGCGGCCGGTTCGACGCGAGCGCGGCGATGCTCGGGTCGATTGCCGGGCGCGTCGCCGCCGACTCCGTCGTCGGGACGGCCGCCATGCGCGACCAGGCCGGCGTCCGCCACCTCTTCGATCTTGCCGCGGCCACGCTCCCGGCCGACGATGCCGGCCGCACCGGCGTCACGATCTACGACGCGGCCGGATCGCCGCTCGCGTGGGCCGGCCGCGTGTCCGATCTGCCGACCGAGCGCGTGCAGGCGTCCGCGGCGCTCCTGATCGCGCCCGGCGCGCTCGGCCCGCGCCTCATTCGCGTCGAGCCGGTTATCCGCGGCGGCGCCCGCCTGTCCACCGTGGTCGTGGAGCAATCGCTCGGCACGACCCAGGAATCCCCCGGCATCGGCGACACCTTTCACCTGACGACGTCCATGCTGCCGGTGACGCTCGTCGTGCGCCCGGCGGGCGCGGCGCCCCCGGCCGGTCCATACCGCTTCGTCGTCCCGGCGCGCGACAGCGCGTTCATGCTCGAGGCGCAGGTCGCGCCCGAGGATCTCGCGCGCGCGCGCGAACGCTGGCGCGCGACGACGTGGGCCGTCGTCCTGTCGATCGCGGCGGCGACGCTGCTGCTCTGCATCGGACCGATCATCGACACGCGGCGCCGCACGCGCGATACGAGCCGCTTCGTGCTGCTCGCGGCGCTGCTCATCGTGATCGTCGTCAGCGCGCGTGTGATCCTCTATTTCGCCCTCGCGCCGATCGCGCCGTCAGCGGGGCCGACGCCCTTCGACCTGCTTTTCACGACGACCACGATGGCGGCCGTCGTCTGGATCGTGCTCGATCTGTTCGAGCGGCGGCGGTCCGCCCGTCCGCGGCCGGCGCTGGCGCTGCCGGCCACGGCGTCGATCGCCGGCGTGGCCGCCGCGTACGCGCTCGCCGGCGTCGCCAGCGTCGTGATCCTGTGGGGCTACGAGGATTTCCTCAGCCTCGTCGTCGCCGACACGAATCTCGACCTGCTGCACTTCTCGCTGCACCCGTTGAGCCCCGCGCGCGTTGCTCTCGAATTCGCGCTCGTGATGCTGCACGCGTCCGTCATCTGGGCGGTCGTCGCGATCCTGCGCCTGCCGGCGCTCGTCTGGCGGCTGCCGCGCCACGATCCGTGGCGGGCCGCCGCGGCGGCATCCGCGATCGCCGGCGGCGCGGCGGCGACGATCGTCACGCGGCTCGCCGGCGCACCGATCCCGTTCGGCCCGATGTGGATCGCCTTCGCCGTCGCCGCCGGATGCGCCGCCACAGTCGCGCGCGCCGGCGTCCGCATGCGGCGCGTCTCGCAAACGGCGAGGCTCGCCGTGTTCTTCGCCGCGCTGCTCGCGCCGTCGATCGCGATGTATCCGTCGCTGCTCTGGCACGCGACGGCTGCGAAGGAGCGGCTGATCGCCGACGAGCTCGGGCCGCAGGCGGCGCACCTGCGCGAGGAGCTGCAGGAGCGGCTGCAGCAGGCCGTCGAGCAGATCGACGCGATGCCCGCGCTGCCGGATCTCGTCGCGGCCGCGAGCGCCAAACCGCCGTCGACCGATCCGGCGACGATCGTCTGGTCGCGCACGGATCTCGGCACGTACCGCCTGACGTCGGCCGTCGAGCTGTACAACCGGGAAGGCCGCCTCGTCAGCCGCTTCGCGATGAGCCTGCCGGAGTACACCGAAGCGCTGAACCACGCGTCGGGATGCTCCTGGCAGCAGCCGTTCGAAGAGGTGTCGCCGTTCGGATCGAGCGAGCGGCACGTGCTGCGGACGACGCGCGGCATCTGCGTCCACGGCCAGATCGTCGGCAGCATCGTGGTTCGCGTGATGCTCGACTTCCGGACGCTGCCGTTCATCTCGTCGGAGAGCCCGTACCTCGAATCGCTGCGGCCGACCCATCAGGTCCCGGCCGAAGGCGTGTCGGGACGCGACGTCGAGTTCGTGGTGTACGGCTGGAGCCGCGCCCCGGTGTTCGCCTCGGGCACGCGCGTGTGGAAGCTGGACGATGCGGTCTTTCAGCGTCTCGTCGAATCGCGCGAGCGCTTCTGGTCGAGCGTCGACCGCGACAACGAGACGTTCCGCGTGGACTTCCTGAGCGATCGCTTCGGGATCTATGCGCTCGGCTACCCGGTGATCTCGCCGGCCGGGCACCTGACGAACCTCGCGGAGCTCGTGCTGCTGGCCGGCGTGCTCTACGTCGCGTCGCGCCTGCTGCTCACGCTCGTCGGGCTGTTGACGATGCGCACGCCGGCGAGCGGCCGGGCCCTGCTGCGCGAGGTGCGATCGAGCTTCTACCGGAAGCTGTTCCTCGCGTTCTGGGCGGGCGCGATCGTGCCGGTGTCGATCCTCGCGCTTTTCACGCGCACTTACGTGCAGACGCAGCTGAACGCGACGGCCGAGGAATCCGCGGCGCGAACGGTGACCACGGCGCAGCGGCTCGTCGAGGACTACGCGGCGCTGCAGCAGCGCGGCGCGGCGGCGCTCGATACGATCGACGATCAGATCATGGTGCTCGTCCGCCGCGCGATCGACGAGGACGCGAACCTCTTCAACCGCGCGCGGCTCCAGGCGACGAGCGCGCGCGATCTGTTCGCGTCGCAGCTGCTGTCGCTGCGGACGCCGGCCGACGTGTACCGCGCCGTCACGCTCGATCGCGTGCCGACCTACGTGCGCGAGGAAGTGGTCGGCGGCTTCCGCTACAGCCTCGCCGCGGCGCCGGTGCGATCGAGCGGCCTCGAAGGCATCGTGACGGTGCCGCTCACCAACCGGCAGCAGGAGATCGAGCAGCAGATCGACGAGCTGGATCGTCTGGTGCTCTCGGGGTTCGTGCTCTTCAGCCTGCTCGGGGCGGCGCTCGGCTACTGGATGGCTGAGCGCATCGCCGATCCGGTGAACCGGCTCACGCGCGCGACGCGGCGCATCGCGCGCGGCGATCTCGACGCGCGGGTCGCGGCGACGTCGTCCGACGAGCTGCGGCGGCTGGTGCAGGACTTCAACCAGATGGCCGCCGACCTGAAGCGCCAGCGGACCGAGTTGGAGCGGACGCAGCGCCTCGAGGCCTGGGCCGACATGGCGCGTCAGGTGGCGCACGACATCAAGAACCCGCTCACGCCGATTCAGTTGTCGTCGGAGCACGCGCTGCGCGTCAACATCGATCGCGGCCGGCCGCTGTCGCCGGTGCTCGACGAGTGCGTGAACGCCATCCTCGGGCAGGTGAAGCTGCTGCGGCAGATCTCGGCCGAGTTCTCGAGCTTCGCGTCGTCGCCGACGCCGCGGCCCGAGCCGACCGAGCTGCAGACGCTCATCGAGGAGGTCGTCGAGCCCTATCGGACAGGCCTCGCCAACCGCATCACGATCACCGTGGACGCGCCGCCGGCGCTGCCGACCGTCACGATCGACCGCACGTTGTTCGCGCGCGCGCTGACCAACATCATCGAGAACGCGCTGCACGCGATGCCGGGCGGCGGCCGCCTGTCGATCGCGGCGCGGCGCGCCGACGGCGATCCGCCGTCGGTCGTCGTCGAGATCGCCGACACGGGCGTCGGCATGGATCACGAAGCGGTGACGAAGATCTTCGAACCGTACTTCTCGACGAAAGCGACC
>QHWK01000559.1 GCA_003223775.1 Acidobacteriota bacterium | reverse complement strand
CGCGCGCGACGCGGCAAGGTAGAACCATGCCTCGCCGCGCTGCGGCTCGCGCGCCGTCCACTGCTGGGCTGCGGCAACGGCATCGGCCGATGCGCGTTTCAGCGGCTCGTCGGCCGCGCGCGACGCGGGATCGATCAGGATCTGCCACCAGAGAGCGGCGGCGGCGAGCGCCGCGCATACGGGCTGCGGCGCCGGCGGACAGGTGTCCTTCAGCCGGAGCGCTGCTTCGTCGAACCGCGCGGCGAGAATCAGGTCGTAGACGGCGGCGACGCGGCCGGGCTCTGTGAGGCCGGTCGCCGCCCAGAGCTGCGAGTACATGCTGATGGTGGTGAAGCCGGGCAGCGTGTTCAGCTCGTTGAGATAGACGACGCCGGAGTCGCCTGCGAGGAGAAAGTCGACCCGCGCAAGGCCCGAGCAGTCGATCGCCTTATAGGCGTCGATCGCGAGCCGGCGCACTTCGGCGGTCTGCGCGTCGCTCAGCTTCGCCGGGATCACCGACCGAGACGACTCATCGACGTACTTCGATTCGTAGTCGTAGAACTCGCGCGACGGGATGATCTCGCCGGGGACCGACGCCTCGGGCTCGTCGTTGCCGAGCACGGCGACTTCGATCTCGCGCGCCTGCGGCACCGCCGCCTCGATCACGACCTTCCGATCGAAATCGGCCGCCAGCTTGATCGCCGTGCGCAGCTCGGCGACGTGCTTCGCCTTCGAGATGCCGACGCTCGATCCGAGGTTCGCCGGCTTCACGAACACCGGGAACCCGAGATGATCGACGACTCGCTGCAGCACGCTCCGTTCGTCCCGCTGCCAGTCGCGCTTGAAGACGACGTCGTAATCGCAGATCGGCAGCGCCTTCGCGATGAACGCCTGCTTCATCGCCGCCTTGTCCATGCCGACCGCCGACGCGAGCACGCCGGCGCCGACGTACGGCACGTTCGCGAGCTCGAGCAAGCCCTGCACCGTGCCGTCCTCCCCGTACGGTCCGTGCAGCACGGGAAAGACGACGTCGAGCGAGAGTCCGGACGCGCCGCCGCGGCCGCCGGCGGACTGCGACGATGCTCGCAGCGATTTCGACGCGTTCGGAAGACTGACGAGCGTGTCGCGGCCCGGACGCGGAATCAGATACGCCTCCGCGACTTCAGCCGCCGGCGCTCCCGCGGCGGCCTTCTCCGCGGCGACGCCCTTGATCACGTCCGCCGCCTTCATCGTCTTCGGCGGCTCGGCGGGCAGCGTCCAGCGTCCGTCCTTCTCGATCTTGATCGGCACCGGGTCGTAGCGCTCGGGATCGAGATGCTTGAACACGGCGGCCGCGGACGCGAGCGAGACCTCGTGCTCGCCGGAGCGGCCGCCGTAGATCACGCCCACTCGTAATCGTTTCACTCGAATAAACTTAGCACGTGTCGCTCGGATTCACGGTCACGCATGCCGACGGCGCCGCGCGCTGCGGCCGCATGACGACGCCGCACGGCGAGGTGGAGACGCCGGCGTTCATGCCGGTCGGCACGCAAGGCGCGGTGAAAGGCGTGACGCACCGCGACCTCGAGTCGATCGGCGCGCAGATTCTGCTGAGCAACACCTATCACCTCTACCTGCGGCCGGGCGACGATTTGATCGCGCGCCTCGGCGGCCTCCACAAGTTCATCGGCTGGACGCGGCCGATCCTCACCGACAGCGGCGGCTACCAGGTGTTCAGCCTCGCCGAGCGCCACACGATCGACGAGGAGGGCGCGCATTTCAGGTCGCATCTCGACGGCGCCGCGCATCTCCTCACGCCGGAGAAAGCGGCCGACATCCAGGCGCAGCTCGGGTCGGACATCGCCATGGTGCTCGACGAGTGCCTCGCGCATCCCGCGACCGCCGACGGCCGCGCGCTCGCGCGCCGCTCGATGGAGCGGACCCTGCGCTGGGCGCGCCGCGCGCGCGAGCGGTTTCTCGCGCTGCGCGAAGGCGGCGTGCCGGGCGTCGTCGTCTGCAACCGCGGGCAGGCGCAGTTCGGCATCGTGCAGGGGAGCATCTATCCGGATCTGCGCGAGGAGAGCGCAAGGGAAACCGTCGCGATCGGCTTCGAGGCGTACGCGATCGGCGGGTTGAGCGTCGGCGAGCCGGCCGACGTGATGTACGACATCGTCGGGCGGACCGCCCCGCTGCTCCCGGCCGATCGGCCGCGCTACCTGATGGGGACCGGAACGCCGCTCGATCTGGTCGAGTCAGTGGCGCGCGGCATCGACCTCTTCGATTGCGTGCTGCCGACGCGCAACGCGCGCAACGGCCAGCTCTTCACGAGCGCCGGCCGGCTCAACATCAAGAACACGCGGTACGCCGACGACGATCGGCCGCCGGATCCGGACTGCGGCTGCTACACGTGCCGCACCTGCTCGCGGGCGTATTTGCGCCACCTCTTCGCCACGGGTGAAATCAACGCGGCAACCCTTAACACATTGCATAACCTGACCTTTTACCTTGACACCCTGCGGCGAATCAGAGACGCTATTACGTTCCGGCGGTTTGAAAGTTTCAGGCTAGCGCTCCATCAGAGCTTGTCCCGCCAGCCTCACGATTCATGATGTTGATCGGTCGTCTCGTCGTAGCCATGGGCATGATGGCGGATGGCGCAAGCCCGCTGCTGCAACTGGTTCCGTTCGCGCTGATTCTCGGAATCTTCTATTTCATCATCCTGCTGCCGGCCAAGCGCAAGCAGCAGAAGGTGCAGGAGTTCCTGGACAGCCTGAAGGTCAACGACCGGGTGATCACGACCGGCGGGATCTGGGGCCAGATCACGAAGATCGAGGATCAGCTCGTGCAGCTCGAGATCGCGGACAAGGTGCGGATCAAGGTGTCACGCGCGTCCATCGGCGGCTACCAGGGGCAGCCGCCGGTCGTCGAGCCGGCGAACACGTAGCTCGAATCAGTCGCCGGCGTCAGTCGGCAGCAAGGCAGTCGGCAGTCAGGGAGTTCGCTCATGTCCAACCTTCGGTGGAAGGTCGTCACGATTCTGGTCGTCTTCGTCGTGTTCGTCAGCGTGGGCGTGTACCCGCTGATCGCGCTGCACTACAACGTCCATCAGCCGTCGTGGCTGGTCGACAAGGCGCTCAAGCTGGGGCTGGACCTCAAGGGCGGCGTGCATCTCGTGCTCCGCGTGCAGACCGAGGACGCGCTGCGCCTGGTCACCGATCAGGAAAGCGAGCGGCTGCGCGAGGAGCTGAAGACCAAAGGGATCACCGTCGCGAAGATCGAGACGCCGGACCCGACGCACATCCGCGTGGAGGGCGTGCCGCCCGCGCAGGACGCGACGTTCCGGCAAATCGCCAACGAGATCACGACCAACTTCGAGCGCGGCTCCAGCGCCGGCGGCACCTACACATTCACGATGCGGCCGAACATCCAGGTGAACCTGAAGGATGAAGCGGTCGTGCAGGCGCGGCAGACGATCGAGCGCCGCGTGAACGAGCTCGGCGTCACCGAGCCGAGCATCGCGCAGCAGGGCGAGAACGGCGATCAGATTCTCGTGCAGCTGCCTGGCGTCACCGACGTCGAGCGCGCAAAAGAGATCATCCGCTCGACCGGCCTTCTCGAGCTGAAAATCGTCGAGCAGGGTCCGGCGCCGACGAAGGAGGCGCTGATGACCAACGGCAAGGTGGCCGACGGCATGGACATCGTGCCGGGCGCGGCGGGCGGCGCGACGGCCGACGCCGGCACCGTGTATTACCAGGTGAAGAAGGTCGCGGCGGTCAGCGGCCAGGATCTGCGCAACGCGCGTGTGTCTGTGGACGAGAACAACCGTCCCGCGGTCAGCTTCACGCTGAGCAACGAAGGCGGGCGCAAGTTCGGCAAGGTGAGCGGCGAGAACATCGGCCGCCAGCTCGCGATCATCCTCGACGGCCGCGTGCAGTCGGCGCCGACGCTCGAGTCGCGCATCACGACCGAGGGGCGCATCACGGGCAGCTTCACGCAGGAGGAAGTGCAGAACCTCTCGCTGATCCTGCGTTCGGGCGCGCTGCCGGCGACGCTCACCTATCTGCAGGAGCGGACGATCGGCCCGACGCTCGGCGCCGACTCGATCCGTTCGGGCGTGCTCGCCTCGGCGGTCGGCCTGCTGCTCATCGTGTCGTTCATGCTGATCTACTACCGCTTCTCGGGCGTCAACGCCGTCGTCGCGCTGATTTTCAACCTGGTGATCCTGCTCGGCCTGATGGCGTACGTCGGCGCGGTGATGACGCTGCCCGGCATCGCCGGCTTCGTGCTGACGATGGGCATCGGCGTCGACTCGAACGTGCTGATCTTCGAGCGCATCAAGGAGGAGCTCGAGGCGCAGCGCGGCGTGCGCGCGTCGATCAACGCGGGCTTCGGCCGCGTCTTCTGGACGCTCGTCGACACGCACGTGGCGGCGCTCATCTCGTGCGCGTTCCTCTTCCAGTTCGGCACCGGGCCGATTCGCGGCTTCGCCGTCACGCTGTTCATCGGATTGATCTCGAACCTCTTTACGTCAATCTTCGTCTCGAAGACACTGTTCGAGATGGCTTTGTCCAACCGCCACCAGGTTGCGACGCTGAGCATTTAAGCCATGCATCTCTTCAAAAACACCAACTTCGATTTCCTGCGCTGGCGGTGGCACGCGATCGCGCTGTCGTGGGTCATCATCATCGCCGGCGTCGTCACGATCTGGACGAGCGGGCTGCGCAAGGGCGTGGAGTTCGCGGGCGGCACCGTCGTGATCGAGAAGTTCGATCAGGCGATCAGCGTCCAGCAGGTCCGCGAGGCGCTCGACAAGAACTACGTGGGCGGCGGCAAGGACGCCATCGTGCAGTCGACCGGCGATCCGTCCGCGAACCTGTTGATGATCCGCGTGCCGCAGGTCGGCGCCGAAGCCGGCGCGTCGCTCGGCGTCGAGGCGAACAAGGTCGAGGGTGCGCTCAAGAAGGCGGGCCTCAACCCGACGCGGCAGGGCGCCGAGATCGTCGGCCCCTCGGTCGGGCGCGAGCTGACGAGCAAGGGTATTTGGGCGACGGTGCTCTCGCTGATCGGCATCCTCGCGTACCTCGCGTTCCGCTTCCAGTTCAGCTTCGGCGTCGGCGCGGTCGTCGCGACGATCCACGACCTGCTGATCACGCTCGCGTTCCTCGCGTTCTTCCGCTACGACATGTCGCTGAACGTGATCGCCGCGATTCTCACGATGACGGGCTTCTCGACCAACGACACGATCGTCATCTTCGACCGGATCCGCGAGAACCTGCGGATCATGCGCCGCGACTCGATGAACCACATCATCAACGTCTCGGTGAACCAGACGCTCGGCCGGACGGTGATCACGTCGGGCACGGCGCTGCTGACGGCGCTCGCGCTGTTCTTCTTCGGCGGCGAGGTCCTGCACGGCTTCGCGTTCACGATGGTGGTCGGCATCATCACCGGCACCTACTCGAGCGTCTTCATCGCGGCGGCGATCGTCAGCCTCTGGCGCGGCGACGCGCCGACGCGCGCCGCGGCGCACGCGCACGTGATGTCGGCGTCCGCGCCGCCGCCGCAGCAGCCGCAGCGCAAGCAGAAGCCGCAGCGGAAGGCCCGAGCCTCCTAACGCCGACGCGCCACCTTTGCCGTCGCTCGCCAAAGCGGCCATCCTCGGCGTCATCCAGGGCGTCACCGAGTTCCTGCCGGTGTCGTCGACGGCGCATCTGCTGATCGGCAATCGTCTGCTCGGCTTCGACGATCCCGGCGGCGTCTTCACGACGATGATCCAGCTCGGATCGATCTTCGCGGTCATGTGGCTGTACCGCGAGAAGATCGTCCGCGTCGTCATGAGCCTCGGCTCGGACGCCGATGCGCGGAATTTCGCGATCGCGGTCATCGTCGCGGTGATTCCGCTGCTCGTCGCGGGCGCGCTGTTCTCGAAGTTCGTCAAGACGGTGCTGCAGGGCAGCCTGACGATCATCGCCGTCGCCTTCATCGCCGGCGGCATCGTGATTCTGATCGTCGAGCGCGTGCGGCCGCAGCCGGACGTCCTCGACGCCGAGCGGATGCCGATCGGCCGCGCGTTCGTCGTGGGGCTCGGGCAGACGCTCGCGCTCGTGCCCGGCGTGTCGCGATCGGGCGGGACGATCGTCGCCGCGATGCTGCTGCGCGTCGATCGCGCCGCGGCGGCCGAGTTCTCGTTCTTCCTCGCGATGCCGACGATGGCGGCGGCGTTCGCGCATGACTTCTGGGAGGCCCGCCACGAGCTGCATGGCGCGCGGGCCGAGGAGATCGCCGTCGGCTTCGTGCTCGCGTTCATCTCGTCGGCGCTCATCGTGCGGCCGTTCCTGAACTACGTCCGCGGCCGCGGGTTCGCGCCGTTTGCGTGGTACCGGATCGTGCTCGGCATCGTGATCCTCGCGGCGGTGTACTGGCGACCCTGAAAGGGTCGCCCTACGAAGATCGGCGAGGCGGCAGGTGTAGCTGCAGGTTGTAGGGCGACCCTTTCGAGCGTCGTCGTACGAGTGTCGGTGAGGCGGCAGGTGTAACTGCAGGTTGTAGGGCGACCCTTTCAGGGTCGCCGTACGAGGGTCGGCGAGGCTGCAGGTGTAGCTGCAGGTTGTAGGGCGACCCTTTCAGGGTCGCCGTTGGAGTGTGTGGCGATCTTCATGATCGCCGTTCGACATATGCAGTGGCTGCGTCGCAGCTTCGTCGCCGGCTTCTTCGTGACGGTGCCGCTGTTCATCAGCGTCGCCGCGCTCATCTGGCTCTTCAACGTCGTCGACGGCGCGACGACGCCGTTCTACGACCGCGTGCTCGGGCGGCGCATTCCGGGGCTCGGGACGCTGTCGACGGCGATCGCGATCATCGTCGTCGGTTCGCGCCCGACAACGAATCGAGCTTCAAGCGCGTGGTGCTGGTGGAGGACCCGCGGCGCGGCTACGCGATCGGGTTTCAGACGCGCGAGTTCATCGTCGACCGCGGGCGCGGCCCGGAGCCGCTCCTCGCCGTTTACGTGCCGACGAACAACCTGTACCTCGGCGACGTGTTGATCGTCGAGCGCGCCCGGGCGCTCTTTCCCGACATCTCGGTCGAGGACGGCATCCGCATCTTCCTCACCGGCGGCATGGCGCTGCCGCCCAAGGTGCGCTTATAATCCGGGGTTTTGTGCGTGTGAGCGAGGTGGAATGCGTGTGATCATCCAGCGACTCGCGGGGCGGGCGTGCGCCCTGTTGCTCGGCGTCGTCCTCTGCGGCGCGGTGCTCGCCGTGCCGCGCGCGGCGGACGCGGCGCAGGCGACGCAGCTCGAGACGGCGCGCCAGCCCGAGCGGCCCGCGGCGCACGCCGGCGGCGAGGCGAATCTGGTTCTTCCCGACCTGTCGATCGTCAGCTTCGGCGGCACCAACGGCCGCACGCTGCTCAAGGGCGGCCTCTTCGTCTGCGCGCTCGGCCTGCTGTTCGGTCTCCTCACCTTCAGGCAGCTGAAGAACCTGCCGGTGCATGCGTCGATGCGCGAAGTCTCGGAGCTGATCTACGAGACGTGCAAGACGTATCTGATCACGCAGGGCAAGTTCATCCTCGTGCTCTGGGCGTTCATCGCGGTGATCATCGCGGCGTATTTCGGCTGGCTCGCGCCGGTGCCCGGCAAGTCGATCGCCGTGACGCTGCCGATCATCCTGCTCTTCAGCCTGATCGGGATCGGCGGCAGCTACGGCGTCGCCTGGTTCGGGATTCGCGTGAACACGTTCGCGAACTCGCGCGCGGCGTTCGCGAGCCTGCGCGGCAAGCCGTTTCCGATCTACGCGATTCCGCTGCGCGCCGGCATGAGCATCGGGATGCTGCTCATCAGCGTCGAGCTGTTCCTGATGCTCTGCATCCTGCTCTTCATCCCGGGCGACTACGCCGGCCCCTGCTTCATCGGCTTCGCGATCGGCGAGTCGCTCGGCGCCGCGGCGCTGCGCATCGCCGGCGGCATCTTCACCAAGATCGCCGACATCGGATCGGATCTGATGAAGATCGTCTTCAACATCAAGGAAGACGACGCGCGCAACCCCGGCGTCATCGCGGACTGCACGGGCGACAACGCGGGCGACTCGGTCGGGCCGAGCGCCGACGGCTTCGAGACCTACGGCGTCACCGGCGTCGCGCTGATCTCGTTCATCCTGCTCGCGGTGCCGAATGCCACCGTGCAGGTGCAGCTGCTCGTGTGGATCTTCGTCATGCGCGTGATGATGATCGTCGCGAGCGCGCTCTCCTATTTCATCAACGAGGCGATGGCGAAGGCCCGCTACGCCGCCGTCGACCGGATGAACTTCGAGGCGCCGCTCACGTCGCTCGTGTGGCTGACGTCGCTCGTCTCGGTCGCGCTCACCTATCTGGTCTCGTACTTCCTCATCCCGCAGCTCGGCGACGGCTCGCTCTGGTGGAAGCTCTCGACCGTGATCACCTGCGGCACGCTCGCCGGCGCGATCATCCCCGAGTTGGTGAAGGTGTTCACATCGGTCGAATCGGGCCACGTGAGGGAGGTCGTCACCGCGTCGCGCGAGGGAGGCGCGTCGCTGAACATCCTCTCGGGCTTCGTCGCCGGCAACTTCAGCAGCTTCTGGCTCGGCCTCAGCATCGTGACGCTGATGGGCATCGCCTACCAAGTCAGTACGTTCGGCATGGGCGCGCTGATGGCGGCGCCGGCCGTGTTCGCCTTCGGCCTCGTCGCCTTCGGCTTCCTCGGCATGGGCCCGGTGACGATCGCGGTCGACTCGTACGGGCCGGTCACCGACAACGCGCAGTCGGTCTTCGAGCTGTCGGTGATCGAGACGCTGCCGGGAATCAAGGAGCAGCTGAAGCGCGATTACGGCTTCGACGTGCATTTCGAACGCGCGAAGGATCTGCTCGAGGAGAACGACGGCGCCGGCAACACGTTCAAGGCGACGGCGAAGCCGGTGCTCATCGGCACCGCCGTCGTCGGCGCGACGACGATGACCTTCTCGATCATCATGTCGCTGACGGGCGATCTGACGCACGACGTCGAGAAGCTGTCGATTCTCTACCCGCCGTTTCTGCTCGGGCTCATCACCGGCGGCGCGGTGATCTA
>QHWK01000748.1 GCA_003223775.1 Acidobacteriota bacterium | reverse complement strand
CGGCCGCCTCACGCTCGGCGTGCGCGGGCAGGCGGAATACATTCATCCGTTCAGCGGCTCGAAGGAGCTGCCGATTTTCGAGAAGCTGTTCCTCGGCGGCGAGTACAGCGTGCGCGGCTTCGACATCCGCACGATCGGCCCGCAGGATCCGGTCAACGGCCTCGTGCTCGGCGGCAACAAGAGCCTGCTGTTCAACGTCGAGGAGCAGTTCACCATCGCCGGGCCCGTGCGCCTGATTGCGTTCTACGACGCGGGCCAGGTGCAGCCGGGGCCGACGCTCGAAGGGCCGTCGGCCTACGTGCCGCTCGGCGGCTCGATTGCGACGATCGTGAAGCCCGGGCAGAGCTTCAACCTGCAGGACTGGAAGACGTCCACCGGTCTCGAGGTTCGCTTCTTCATGCCGGTGCTGAACGTACCGTTCCGGCTCATCTTTGCCTACAATCCGCAGCGGGCGGGCGTGCTCGACAACACGCTGCAGCCGCAGAAGGCCTTCCAGTTCCGGTTCGCGGTCGGCTCAACCTTCTGAGTGCGGCATTGCGGCGGGGCAACAATTACCAGATGACCCGATTACCAGATGTACTATAGAATCAACAGCTTCCGACTCACGAAAGGATTCTGAGGGATGAAAGGTTCTGCCGTTATCGCGTCGCTGGCCCTGGCGCTGAGCGTCGCCGCTCCATCGTTGGCGCAGACCCCCGCGCAGCAGCCGAAGCCGGCGCAGCCGACGCCCGCGCCGAAACCGGCGCAGCCGCCCGCGACGATGCCCGCGCAGCCGGCCGCGCCCGCGCCAGCCGTCACCGCGCCGCCCCCGCAGCCGCCCGCGCCGTTTCCCGCCGGCGCGAAAATCGCGTTCTTCCAGCCCGAAGTGGCGTTCCAGAATTCCACGGAGGGCAAGGCGGGCCTCGCGCGCGTGCAGGCGCTGATCACCAAGAAGCAGAACGAGGTCGCCGAGCGGACCAAACAGCTGCAGGCGAACCAGCAGAAGCTCCAGACGAGCGGCAGCGTGATGAACGATTCGGCGCGCGCGCAGCTCGAGAAGGAGATCGAGCGGCAGCAGAAAGACGGCGAGCGCTTCCAGCAGGACGCGCAGGCCGAAGTGCAGGAGCTGCAGCAGGAAGTGCAGAACGAGTTCGTGAAGAAGCTGACGCCGATCATCGATCAGCTCGCCGCCGAGAAGGGGCTGCAACTCGTGTTCAACGCGGGGCAGTCGGGCATCTCGTGGGCGGCGCCGGGACTCGATCTCACGTCGGACGTCATCAAGAAGCTCGACGCCGGGAAAGCGCCGGCCGCGACTCCCAAGCCTTAGCCGGCGCCCGTCATGGCTGATCGCTGATGGCCGATGGCTAATCGTTCACGGCTGGTGGGATACCATGAGCCCTCGACCATAGCCATCAGCCCTTAGCCATCAGCCATGACGGCGTCTCTCAACATCCCCATCCTCCTCGACCGGTTCTGCTACCGGTATCCGTCGCCGCTGGTCGACGCGGTCACGGAGCACGACGCCGGGCGCCGCCTGGTCGCGATCAAGAACGTCACCGTCAACGAAGAATTCTTCCAGGGCCATTTCCCCGGCGTGCCGCTGATGCCGGGGGTGCTGATGCTGGAGTCGCTGTCGCAGGTGGCGGCGATGCTGCTGCTGCAGCGCGACGGCGCGCCGCCCAACGCCCGCGTCTACCTGCGCGGCGTGAACGACGCGAAATTCCGCCGGCAGGTCGTGCCAGGCGATCGGCTGCGGCTCGAAATCTCGCTCGGTCGGCGTCGCACGTCGCTCGCGCGCGCGCAGCCCGGCGCGCAGATCGGGCGCGGCACGACCATCGGGCCGCACGTCGTCATCGGCCCGGAGGTGCGGATCGGCGTCAACTGCCGCGTCGGCGCGTCGAGCGTGATCGACGGGTGGACCGAGATCGGCGCCGACTGCGAGATCTACCCGTTCGCGTCGATCGGCCTCGTGCCGCAGGACCTGAAGTTCCGCGGCGAGCGGACGCGGCTCATCATCGGATGCCGCAACATCTTCCGCGAGTTCGTGACGATCCACCGCGGCACGCAGGGCGGCGGCGGCGTGACGACGATCGGCGATCGGAACGTGTTCATGGCCTACGTGCACGTCGCGCACGACTGCCACGTGGGCCACGACACGATCTTCGGCAACACGGCGACGCTCGGCGGCCACGTGACGGTGGAAGACTTCGTGAACGTGAGCGCCGGATCCGGCGTCCACCAGTTCTGCCGCCTCGGGCGGCACGCGTTCATCGGCGGGTATTCGGTGGTGACGAAGGACGCGCTGCCGTACGCGCGCACGGTCGGCAGCCGGCCGGCGCGCATCTACGGCGCGAACACGATCGGCCTCATGCGCCGCGGCTTCACGCAGGACGTCGTGACGAAGCTGAAGCGCTCGTTCCGGTATCTGCTGCAGTCGAAGCTGAACACCACGCGCGCGCTGCAGCAGATCGAGCAGGACCGCTCCCTCGCCTGCCCTGAGGTGCAGTACCTGATCGACTTCATCCGCACCTCCGAGCGCGGCGTCATCCTGCGCCGCGCATCGCGGCGGGCCGAAGAGGTGGTCGCCGAAGAGTGAACATCGTCATGGCTGATGGCTGATGGCTGATGGCTCATGGCTGAAGGCATACTGCCCACGACCGTCCATCGACCATCTCCCATTAGCCATTAGCCATTAGCCATTAGCCATTAGCCATTAGCCATTAGCCATCAGCCATCAGCCATCAGCCATCAGCCATGACGGAGCCATGCGTTTAGGCCTCATCGCCGGCAACGGGCGCTTCCCGTTTCTCGTGCTCGACGCGGCGCGCGGCGCGGGTCACGACGTCACCGTCGTCGCGCTGAAGGAGGAAACGTATCCGGAGCTCGCCGATCTCGCCGCGGCGCCGCCGCCGGCCGCCATGCACTGGATCTCGCTCGGACAGCTCGGCGTCTGCGTCGACGTGCTCAAGCGCGCCGGCGTCACGCAGGCCGTGATGGCCGGGCAGGTGAAGCACACGAAGCTGTTCGACATCCGGCCCGACTGGGCGCTCGGGCGCGTGCTGATGCGGCTCGCGGCGCGCAACACCGATTCGATCATCTCCGGCGTCGCCGACGTGCTGCGCGACAACGGCATCGAGCTGCTGCACTCGACGGCGTTCCTGCAGCCGCTCATGGCGCCGAGCGGCGTGCTCACGCGCCGCCAGCCGTCGGCGGCGGAGACGAGCGATCTCGCGTTCGGGTACCGCATCGCCGACGCCATTGCCGCCCTCGACATCGGGCAGACGATCGCCGTGAAGGCCGCCGCGGTGGTCGCCGTCGAGGCGATGGAGGGAACCGATGCCGTCATCGCGCGCGCCGGCCGGCTCGCCGGCGCCGGCGTCTGCGTCGTGAAGGTCGCGAAGCCGAACCAGGACATGCGTTTCGACGTCCCGGTCGTCGGCGTGCCGACGATCGAGGCGATGAAAGAGGCGGGCGCCGCGCTTCTCTCGATCGACGCCGGCCGCACGCTGATGATCGACGGCGACGCGGTCGTCAAAGCCGCCGATGACGCGGGCATCTGCATCGTCGGCCGCGCGGCGGTGTGACGAGGAAGATCGAATTCGTGTTCTTCGTGGAATTTCGTGCCTTCGTGAAAGCTCGCCGCAGCGGGGCATGGCGCTGCGCGTAGCGGTCGTCGGCGTCGGCCACCTCGGCAGACATCACGCGCGGATTCTCGCGTCGCTGTCGGGCGTGAAGCTGGTCGCGGTCGCCGACACGAACCGGGCGCGCGCCGACGAGATCGCGGCGGCGCACGGCACGCGTGCGGCGTACGACGCGCGGGATCTCGCGGGACAGGTGGACGCCGTCACCATTGCCGTGCCGACCGAGCGCCACTGCGAGATCGCGCTGCCGTTTCTGAACGCCGGCGCCGCGGTCCTCGTCGAGAAGCCGATGGCGCGCAGCCTCGTCGAAGCGGACGTCATGATTGCGGCGGCCGCGAAGGCGGATGCCGTCTTCGCCGTCGGCCACACCGAGCGCTTCAATCCGGCCGTCGCCGCCGCGCGGCCGCTCCTCGCCGACCCGCGGTTCATCGAGGTGCACCGCCTCGGGACCTT
>QHWK01000558.1 GCA_003223775.1 Acidobacteriota bacterium | reverse complement strand
TCCGGCAAAGGCGACGGCCCCATCGCGAAGTACTACGTGCCGGTCGGCGATTTGACGAAGGACGACGTCCAGCGGCACACGGACGGCTGGCTGTACGGCGTCATCGTGAACGGCACCGAAAAGATGCCGCGATTCGCGCACGAGCTCGCGGTCGTGGAGCGGTGGGAGGTCGTCGGCTTCGTCCGGCAGCTGGCGCGAGGCGTGCCATGAACCCGACGGCGTGGAGAGCGCTCGTCGCGATCTTCGTGTTCTCGTCCGGCACGGCAATGGGCGCGGTGGCGTTTGCCGCGCTGCTCGAGATCACGGGTGCCG
Source organism: Acidobacteriota bacterium (assembly GCA_003223775.1). Taxonomy (GTDB): domain Bacteria; phylum Acidobacteriota; class Vicinamibacteria; order Vicinamibacterales; family CAVVIG01; genus QHWK01. The sequence continues at coordinate 9,949 of QHWK01000558.1, read as the reverse complement.
AGTGGGCGGGCCGGCTGCGGCTGACGGCGGAAGCCTTTCGTAGATTTCTGCCGGCGTCATTGCTCCTCTACGCGGTTCTTCTCGTCGGTGCGTCGGCGCTCTATCCCTGGATCGCTCACCCTTCGCGCACGCCGTGGCTGCGGTTCTGGCCGCTCGCCCTGCGCGACGCCGCGGGGCTGATCGTCGTCTACGCCGCGGCGAATTGGTTCTGCGCACGGTCGGATCCCGATCGATCGTCGTCGGTCGAGCCGCCAGCCTCCGCTTCTGCCGTGCCGCGGCGCGGAAAGCGCGCGGTGATCTTCCTGATCGTGTACGCCGTCGGCGGCAGCCTGCTGATCGTCGACGTGCTGATGTCGCTCGAGCCATCGTGGACGAGCACGCTCTTTCCCGCGTACGTCCTGACCGCAAGCCTTTACACGGGCATCGCCGCCGTCGTGATCGTGAGCGCCTGGAGCGCGCCGCCGGAGATCCTCGACGGGCCGCGCGCGAACGACGCCGGCAACCTCCTGCTCGGGTTCGCGCTCGTCTGGATGTACCTGCTGTGGTCGCAGTTTCTCGTCATCTGGTACGGCAACCTGACGGAGGAAGTCGGCTATCTCATTCGGCGCTTCGAGCACGGCTGGCGCCTGCTGGCGTGGACCGTGATCGCGATGCGCTTCCTCGCGCCGTGCGTCGTGTTTCTCGGCCGCCGCGGCAGACGGCGGCAGCCGCTCGTCGCGACGAGCGCGCTGATCGTCGTCGGCTTCCTGCTCGAGTGTTTTCTGCTCGTCGGCCCGCGGCAGGCTCTTACCGACCAGCCTTCGGCCGCTTCGGGTTGCGCTGATCCCCTTCCTGGTACGCTGCTTCCTCTTCCGAGTCGCCGAGGTTCAGCTCAGGATGATCTCGCTGCGCCTGGACCACGTCCGAGCGCTTTGCGAGTTTCCTGGGCTCGCCGAGGAAGCGCGACTGCTGCTTGCCCTGGCCGGTCGGCGGCTGGTTCTTCCGATGACGGTTCGAGTTCACCATGACACCGGCCTATCGCAAACTGCGGGCCGGCCGAAACGCTCGAGGCTCGACGCGCGCGCGCACGGCAGCGCGGCCGTAACGCGATGGCCGCAATCAGGGTGCAGAAGCGACTTTGATACGCTACCGCCGTGAAGCCAACGATTCGCTCATCGGACCTCGCCCATCTCGCGCACGTCGAGCTGCTCTCGCCGAAACCGGACGAGAGCCTCCGGTTCTTCACAGACGTCATGGGCATGACGGAGAGCGGAAGGCGCGGCGATTCGGTGTACCTCCGCGCGTGGGACGACTACGAACATCACACGCTCAAGCTCACCGCGGCGACGGTGGCGGGCATGGGCCACGTCGCCTTTCGCGCGACGAGCCCCGCGGCGCTCGAGCGCCGCGCGGCGATCATCGATGCCGCCGGATTCGGCGCCGGCTGGACCGATGGCGATCTCGGCCACGGGCGCACGTACGCCTTCCACACGACCGACGGCCACCGGATGGAGATCTATTACGAGACGGAGTGGTTCGCGCCGCCGGCGCACCTGAAGCCCGCGCTCAAGAACCAGGCGATGCGCTTTCCGGCGCGCGGCGCGAACGTGCGGCGGCTCGACCACCTGAACCTGCTCGCCGCCGACGTTCGCGCGCTGCGGCTGTTCTTCGAGGACGTGCTCGGCATGCGGACGACGGAAATGATCGTCCTCGACAACGGCGACGAAGCGGGCGCGTGGGTGACGACGACGAACAAGAGCTACGACCTGGCGTTCACCGCCGACCACTACGGCGCGCGCGGACGCTTTCATCACGTCACCTACGCGGTCGACTCCCGGGAGGAAGTGCTGCGCGCGGCCGACATCTGCCTCGAGCACGGCGTCCACATCGAGACCGGACCGCACAAACATGCGGTCCAGCAGACCTTCTTTCTGTACGTCTACGAGCCTGGCGGCAACCGCGTAGAAGTGGACAGCGCCGGCGCGCGGCTCGTCCTCGCGCCGGACTGGCCGCCTGTCGTCTGGACCGAAGCGGAGCGCAAGAAGGGCCAGGCGTGGGGCCTGAAGACGACCGAAAGCTTCCACACGTACGGCACGCCGCCGATCGAGCAGTACACAGGGCCGCGCCGTACGTGAGAGAGCGGCCTGGTTCAGGCCAGCGCTTTTTCGTACAGCGCCAGCAGACGGCTCCACGCTTTTTCCGCCTGCGCCTCGTTGTACACGCGCGAGTCCGGAGGGCACCAGCCGTGCGCGGCGCCGGCATACACTTCGATTTCCGCGGGCAGACTGGCTTGGCGGAACGTTTCCTTCAGCACGTTCTTTTCATCGGGCGACCGCTGGTCGTCGTTCTCGGCGATCTCGATGAGGAACTGCGCTTTTGTTTTGGCCGCTTGAACATGCGGACTGTTCGGCGCATTGGTGACGAGGCCGCCGCCGTGAAACGACGCGACCGCGCCGACGCGATCGGGCACTGCCGCGGCGGTCCTGAACGCGATGGGGCCGCCCATGCAATAGCCCTGCGTACCGACCTTGCGGTTCTTCGCGACAGACGGCTGGCGATCGAGCCACGCGATGAACGCCTTCGCATCGGTCATCTGCGTCGTCTCGGTCAGGCCCTGCGCGAGCGGCATCAGCTGCTGGATTGGCGTCGCGGAGCCCGCGTCCGCGGTCGGCGCTTTCTTGGTGCGGTAGAACGGATTGACGACCAGCACCGAGTAGCCGGACTCGGCGAGCCGCTTGCCCATCTGGCGGAACGCCGGCCGCAGGCCGAAGATGTCCGGCCAGACGAGCACGCCGGCAGCGGCGCCGCTGGCAGGATGCACGAAGTAGCAGTCCGCGGTGCCGTCCGGCGTCGTGACGCTGACGTCCGATTCCGTGACGGCCGCGGCGTTGGCCACCTTTGGCAGCAGCATCGAGACGCCCGCTCCGAGAAGGACGCCGAACTGGCGGCGTGTCACCAACCCGCGGGTCAGATATTCCTGTTCATCATGCTCGAAATGATCTTGATCGCACATATTTCGCTCCTCGTTACGCAAAGGCTGCGCTACCGCGGGCCGCCGTCACAACAGTGTTCCTCTCAGGACGACGATGCCGACTGAAAAATAGATGACCAGGCCCGTGACGTCAACCAGCGTCGCGACGAACGGCGCCGACGATGCCGCCGGATCGAACCCGAGGCGCCGGAGTCCGAACGGCAGCAGCGATCCGATCAGCGTGCCCCACAACACGACGCCGACGAGCGCCACCGACACGGTCATCGCGACGAGGAACCAGTGCTCGCCGTAGAGCGGCGAGAACGCGGACCAGATCGTGATCCGCAGGAAGCCGATCGTGCCGAGGATGGTGCCGAGCGCCAGCCCGGCGCCGATTTCGCGCCGCATGACGCGCCACCAGTCGCCGAGCGTCACCTCGCCGAGCGCGAGCGCGCGAATCACGAGCGTTGACGCCTGCGAGCCGGAATTGCCGCCGCTCGAGATGATGAGCGGCACGAACAGCGCGAGGACGACGGCGCGCTCGATCTCGTGCTCGAAGAACCCCATCGCCGTCGCGGTGAGCATCTCGCCGATGAAGAGCGCCGTGAGCCACCCGGCGCGCTTCTGCACCATGCGGCGAAACGCGATCGTCATGTACGGCTCGTCGAGCGCTTCCGACCCGCCGAGGCGCTGGATGTCTTCCGTCGCCGCCTGCTCCGCGACATCGAGCACGTCGTCGACGGTGACGATGCCGATGAGAATCCCGGCCGTGTCGGTCACCGGCAGCGCGACGCGATCCTCGGCGCGGAAGACGCGGACCGCCGTCTCCTGATCGTCGGTCGCCTTCAGGGCGACGAACCGGCGATCCATCAGGCTGCGCACCGTGTTCGCCGGAGAGGTCAGCAGCACTTCGCGAATCCGGATGTCGTCGATGAGCGTCCCCTTGTCGTCGATCACGTAGATCACGTTGAGCGTTTCGCTATCCTGGCCGTGCTGGCGGACGTACTCGAGCACGTGCGCGATCGTCCACTCCTCGCGCACCGCCACGTAGTGCGGCGTCATCAGGCGGCCGATCGATTCCTCGGGATACCCGAGGAGACGGACGGCCTCGGCGCGCTCTTCCGGCGTGAGCAGCGCGAGCAGCTTCCGAGTCGCCTCCGCCGGCAGCTCCTCGAGGAACGTCGTCCGATCGTCGGGCGCCATGTCGTTGAGGAGCGCCGCCGCTTCTTCCGACGCCATCGCTTTCAGGAGCGCGTTCTGCTCGTCGAGCGACAGATACGCGAAGGTCTGCGCCGCGTCCTTCCGCGGCAGGATGCGGAAGACGAGCACCTGTTCCTCGAGCGAGAGATCCGTGAGGACCGACGCGAGATCGCTGGCGGGCCGGTTGCGCAGCATGTCGCGCAGCCCGCCGACGTCGCGGTCGCGAATCCGGCCGGCGATCTCGTCGGCGGGGCGCACGGTGTCGCGCACGACCTGCAGCGCCGCCTCCCGGTTGGGGCCGTTCAGTTGTTGTTCCATATGAATGAGGGCGGCGCGCACCACGTCGCGGTGGTGCACGCGCGGGCCCACCGCGCGGACCGTGTCGAGCCAGAGGCGGTGGATCTGTTCGAGGTCTTCGGGGCGCAGCGCCGGCGCGTGCGCGCCGAGGTGATACGCGGCCGCCGTGCCGCGCGGGTGGTGGACGACGAGCCGAACGTCGGTGATCGAGGGCTTGACCGCGCGCTCCCACGCGTCGCCGAGGAGCCGCGCCTGATCGTCGGCAGACAACGTCTCGGATTCGCCGACGTGTATCTCCGCCGACCCGAGCCGCAGCGCGGTGTCGATGACCGCCTCGAACACGTCGACGGCGGGGACGATCATCAGACGTACGGCGCGATGCTCGCGCTCGGCGACGGCAATCACCGCCGAGAGCAGCCGCCGCTCGTCGTCGGTCGCGCGCGGATCGATCGTCGGATCGTCGGGCACGTCGACGCCGACGAGCCGCACGGTCATCGCGACCACGTCGCGATCGCCCGCCTCGCGCAGCGCAGCCGTCAGGTGCGTCAGCGCGTGCGGCTTGCGCACCGGCACGAGAAAATTCCCCCGACGCGCCTGCACGTGCCGCAGGTCCACGTCGTCGGCGGGCAGGAGCTGGAAGGGATCGAGTCCGGCGGCGTCCGACGGCGACGCGGCCGACGCCGCGCGGGCCGACACCGACAGCATCGCGGTGAGCGTGGCGACGACGGCCAGCCCGGCGACCGAGGGCGCATCGACGACGAGGAGGAGGCCGCCGACAGGAGCGGCGAGCAGCACGCCGGCTGCGATCAAGCCGATCGGCCACTCGACGCGGCCCACGCGGAGGTTGATCGGCGTCCGGTAGGCGCGCGGTTCGCGCCGGATGAAGCGGTAGCGAACGAGCGCCGCGATCTTCAGCAGCGCGCTGACGACCACGCCGATCGCGTACGCGCGCGCGAGCCACGCGATCTCGCCGCCCGAAATCAGCACGATGCCCAGCTGCGCGACCGTCGTCGCGTCGACGAGGCGATAGGGCGTCCCGAATCGCGGGTGCAGGCTTCGCCACCGATCCGGCAGCACGCCTTCGTCGACGAGCCGCGCCAGGACGCCCTGCGCGCCGAGCGACGTCGAGCGCACGGTGGCCGCCAGAAAGGCGGCGCCCGCCGCCGCGACGGCGGCGAGCAGCAGCGCGCGCAGCCACGCCGGCCCGATCACGTGGAGCGCGATGCCCGCGAGCGGAGCGGATGTCCATGCGCGCAGCTCGGCGCCCGGAATCAGCGCGACGCCGAGAAATGCGAGCGCCGTGGTGACGACGAGGGTGTAGGTGGACACGAGCCGCGCAACGCGCTGAAGGTTTTTGATCCGCGGCTGCTCGAGATCCAGTGCCGCCGCGCCGAGCACATCGACGCCGCCGATGGCCGGCAGCGCGTACCCGACTGCGACGATCGCGACGAGCGCGCCGCGAATCGGACGGGACCAGACCGCGAGCGCCGCGCTCAGCGACGCTGGAATCGACGGCAGCACCTGCCCCGCGTCGGGCGGCCGCGCCGCCGCCGACGCGCCGGCCCAGACAACCAGCAGGCCGAGCACGACCACGGCCCACCCGAGCACCCGCGCGACGAATCGATCCTGCAGCGGCCGGCCCTGGCGCACGGTCCACCAGACGAGCGCGATCGCGACCGCCGCGACGACCAGCGGGCCGGCGTCCCCGCCCAGGCTTCCCGACCGCTGGCCGAAGAGCGCGCGCGCGAGCGTGATCGCGTAGTGCCCGGCGAGGACCGCGGCCAGCGCGCCGAGCACGAGGCGATCGACGAGCAGCGCCGCGGCGGAGGTGCGCGCGGCGAGCGGACCGAGCGTCTCGCGCACGCTGCCGTACAGGCCGCCCGGCACGAACAGCGCGCGCGCCTCGATATCGGCGGCGCGCACCATCACGCCGAGCGCGGCAGCCGCCAGCACGAAATACGGCCCGGCCGAGCCGACGAGCGTCCACGCCATGCCGCCGACGAACAACGCGCCGGGTCCGAGCTCGGCCAGCGCCCGCGCCGTCGCGCGCCACACCGACACGTACGAAACGATCGACCTCGACGCGAGGACGACGCGTATGCGATCGGACGCGGGGATATGAGTGATGCGCCAGCTCCTCGATGGCGGTTAGGCTGCCGGTCTCGTGATGCCCGAATTCCGACGGGCCGCGCGGAAGCTCCATTTGAGCGCCGGCGGCGTCATCAGCGTCGTCAGGATCACGACGGTCACGAGCGCCGTGTATCCGCGCTCGTCGACGAGCGGCGCTCCTCCGACGTGGAGCGTCCGTCCGAGCGCGGCGAAGACGAGCGTCACTTCGCCGCGTGGAATCATCCCGACGGCAACCGTCAGCCGCTTCACGCCGGGATGCAGGACGCCCGCGGCGCACGCGAGCTTTCCGGCGACCGCGGCGAGGGCGAGCGCGAGCGGCACCGTCAACAGGATCGGGCGCGCGACGGCCGCAAGACTGGTGCGGAATCCCACCAGGACGAAGAACACCGGCACGAGGAACGAGATCATCGGCTGGAGGAGTTCGCCGAGCGGCGGCTCACCGCGCTGGACGAACATCTGCGAGTGCGCCTCTTCGAGCACGAGCCCCGCGGCGAAGGCGCCGACGAGTGCCGCGAGGCCGACCGCCGCCGCGGCCCACGAGAGGAAGAAGCAGAAACACAGACCAACCGCCAGCAGCGCGCCGCGCGCCTCGAGCTTCGCCGCCTGGCGGAACCACAACGGCGTGAGCCGCTCTCGCCTGCGCCGATCCATCCGCTCATCGCGCCCAGCACGACCAGCGCCAGCACATCGTCGACGACGGCCGCGCCGAGAATGATCTTGGCTTCGGGACTGCGGGACGCGCCGATGTCCTTCAACACGCGCGCGGTGATGCCGACGCTGGTGGCCGTGATCGCCGCGCCCACGAAGACATGCGCGACCGTCGGCGCGCCCGGCATCAGCAGCGTCGCCGCGCCGGCGCCGATCGCCAGGCTCGCCGCGGTGCCGATCGCGGCAACGAGCAGCGACGATGGTCCGAACGCAAAGAGCTCGCGCACCGACAGATCGAGGCCGACCTCGAACAGGAGGAGCAGCATGCCGACGCGCGCCAGGATGTCGAGATACGGATCGACGCCGAGACCGTGAAGGCTGCCGAGGCCGGGCAGGTTGCCGATCACGATCCCCGCGAGCAGCTCGCCGAGCACCGCCGGCTGCCCGAGCCGGGCGGCGACGTGCCCGCCCGCGAGCGCGGCCGCCACGAGCACGGCGAGCTCGAGCGCGAGCCAGCCGAGATCGTCGCCCGGCGCGTTCCCGCGCGAGAGGACGAGGCCAGCGGCGAGAAGGAGCACGGCCGCCGCCACGAGCACGAAGCGAAGCGTGGCTCTCACGGCAACGTCATCGACCGATGGTTTGGCTCGCGTCCATCCACGGCCGCTCGGCGGACTGGACGCCGCAATTCGACGGCGGCGCGATCGCCGGGCTCGAGGACGGCGGCGGCACGCCCGCCGGCAGCATGGCGGACAGGGCGAGCGCGCCGACCGCTGCCGGCAAAAAAGTGCGCACGCGCGTCATTTTACGTGACGCGCAGGTCAGGAGAAGACGCGGGTTACCCGCGCAGCTCGTGTGGAGAATCCGGTGGAGGGATCGGCGTCGACTGCCTCGCCGCGTCGACGTCAGGATTCTCGAACCACGCGCGGATCGCCGGCAAGGCGGCCGTCGCGGCCGCTTCTCCGGCCTCCACGATCGCGGCCCCCGCCTCGAACGCGTTCCACGCGATGCTCTCGAGATCGGGCGCGAGGACCAGGTCGCTGGCGCTCCGCCAGACCGACTCGTTGTGCCGCTGCATGATCTGGAAGCAGCGGCGAACGACCTGAAAGACGTCCGCCGGCGGACGCACGCACGGCGGCGGCGGCAGCGACACCGAGATGACGTGCGTGGCGCCGAGGTCGCGCGCCAGCTGCGCCGGAATCTCCACGCTCATCGCGCCGTCCACGAGCACGCGATCGCCGGCGCGCACCGGTTGGAAGAGCCCGGGATACGCGCAGCTCGCGCGAATCGGCAGACACACGTCGCCGGCGCCATAAAACGACACCGGCTCGCCGGTGCAGAGATCGGTTGCGACGATCCCGAGCGGGGTCTGCATCGCCTCGAAGCAATGCGCCTTGAGCACCCCCTCGAGGAAGCGCGTCATGCGATCGCTGCCCATGAAGCCCATGCGGCAGATGGTCCACCGCGCGACGTCGCGGAAGCGCATGGAGCAGCCGACGCGCGCGATGTCGTCGGGCGTCGTGCCGCTGGCATACGCCGCCGCGACGATCGATCCCGCGCTGACGCCGGTGATGCAATGAATCGGAATGCCGTGCCGCTCGAAGACCTTGAGCACGCCGGCGTGTGCAATGCCGCGCGCGAACCCGCCCCCGAGCGCCAGGCCGAGACGCGGCGCAGCGGCTGCCGTCGAATGCCCGCCGCGCCGGGCCGCACGATTCGCCGCGTACAAAACCCGTCGTCTTCCCATAGGTCCCCTGGGGGCGGTTTCGAGGGAGCAATCGCTTACACAGCAATTTGCGCGCCACGAAATCGACGCGATCGCTGCTCGATCCCCGCACGGCCGACGGATTTCACGTCGCCTGGGAAGACTAAAGTTCGTTCGGGTATACGCGCCCGGCGCGAACGGACGCGTCGAAGCGGTCGAAGTGTACGGCGCGCTCGTCGAAGTCACCGACGTAGGGCGACCCTTTCCAGGGTCGCCAGAGGCGAGGCTGAAAGCCTCGCCCTACAGATTCTGAACCCACTCTTACGGCTTGAGCGCCGGATCCCAGTGCTCGTCGGCCTTGCCGTCGACGAACCGCCACATGTCGAACCACGTCGACGTGTAGGCCTTCGACGGATCCTTGCTCTCCTTGTACTCGCGCGCGATCACGACGGTGACCAGATCGCCGTCAGCGAGCACGGCGACGACCGGCGTCGCGAGTCTGTCGCACGTCGGCGTCTTCGGCCGGCTGCCGAAGAACTTGACGACGGCGTCGCGGCCCGACGTGACGTTGGGATTGTGCTGAACGTAGCGCGCGGTGAGCCACTTGTCCGCTTCGTCCCAGTGGTTGCACTGCAGCAGGTCCTTCATGATGTGGAGCGCCGCCTGCTTGTTCGTGTTCAGCTTCGCGTTGCGGTCCGTGAACAGGCTCTCGGGGTTCGCGGCGCCCCTGACCGGCTCCTGCGCGATGGCGGGAGCGGCGGCCAGCGACGCGAGCAGGACGAGCGACGCGAGTGGCGATGTGCGTGGCATGCGGCGATAGTAGGCGCCGCGCCCGCCGCGCGCAAGCGTCTCACGTCAGCAGCCACGCGGTGGCGGCGACGAGCCCGATGACGAGGGCGATGCCAGCCGCCAGCCCCGCGAGATCTTCGCTGAACGCGCGCCAGCCGCGCCCCGCTGCCGCCGATCGAAGACGCAGCACGTTGACGAGCAGCAGCGGACGATTCGCGTCGGCGCCGTCGGCG
>QHWK01000557.1 GCA_003223775.1 Acidobacteriota bacterium | reverse complement strand
GCAGAGCGAAGACTGTCTCGTGCTCAACGTCTACACGCCCGGTCTGAGCGATGGGCGCAAACGCCCGGTGATGGTGTGGCTGCACGGCGGCGGATTCTCGAGCGGTTCCGGCTCCGGCCGCATTCTCGATGGCACCGCCCTCGCGCACACGCGCGACGTCGTCGTCGTGACCATCAATCATCGGCTCAATGTGTTCGGCTACACGTTTCTCGGCGATGCGATGGGATCCGATTTCGCGCGTTCGAGCAGCGTGGGCCTGCTCGACATCGTCGCCTCGCTCGAGTGGGTGCGCGACAATATCGTCGGCTTTGGCGGCGATCCAAATCTCGTGACGATCTTCGGCCAGTCGGGAGGCGGTCGAAAAGTCGCCACGTTGATGGCCATGCCCGGCGCGAAAGGGCTGTTTCATCGGGCCATTATCGAGAGCGGAGCCGTGCTGCGTCTGACGACGCACGAAGACGGTGTGCACTGCACGGATCTTCTGTTCGGCGAGTTGGGATTGAAGGCGGGGCAGGCGCGAGAGCTTCAGAGCCTGCCGATGGCGCGGTTGCTCGAGGCGAACGCGGCTGTGCAGAAGAAGATCACATTGCGCGAGCCAGGCGGATCCGCAAACTCACCGATGGTGGACGGCAAGGTGATCCCAAGCCATCCATGGGATCCGAAGGGGCCCGCGCTATCGGCGAACGTTCCCCTGCTCATCGGCTACGCGCGCACCGAGGAGACGCTCTACGACCGGCCGACGCCCGAGAAGCTGGCGCTCGACGAAGCCGGGCTGCGTGAACGCGCCTCGAAACGAGTCGGTGGCGATCCCACGCGCGCCATTGACGCGTTCCGGAAAGCGCATCCAGAGGCGACACCGTGGGATCTGTGGATTCTCATGGCGACCGATCACCCTCGCGGCACGTACGCGCGCGAGCTGGCGAAGCGGAAAGCCGATCAGCGCGCGGCGCCGGTGTTCATGTACCGATACGACTGGGAAACGCCCGAAGGTGGCGGGCACATGCGATCCCCGCACACCATCGAGATTCAGTTCGTGTTCAACAACATCAAGATCGCCGGGGCGCTCATCTCGAAGATGCCCGAAGCGTACGCGCTGGCCGATACAACCAGCGCTGCGTGGGCAGCGTTTGCGCGCACCGGCGATCCCAATACGCCGAAGCTGCCGAAGTGGCCGGCCTACTCGGCAACCGCCCGCGATACGATGCTGTTCAACAACGAGTGCCGGGTGGAGTCCGATCCCGATCGCGGACCGCGTCTCGTAATGGAGCAAATCCTCAAGCTCTCATAGCAGGCGACGAACAAGAACGCGGGCATGAAGTTCACGCGTCGCGACTTCCTCGAGGCTGCCGGAGCCGTCGTCGCCGCGGCCGGGGGCGGTTGCTCCAGACAGCCCGCAACACCAAATCGCCTCCACGGCGCTACCGGCGTGGAACTCGGCGTCGAGAATGCCGCGCTGCCCGACTACTCGCACGATCTCGAGCGGTACCTCGTTCGCATCGCGGGCGAGGCGCGTGAGCGGCGGAGACAGGTGATTGACGCGATTTCTACGCCGCAGGGAATCCAGGAGCGGCAAAAAGTCATAACAGCGCAGGTGTGGAAGATGCTCGGCGGGCCTCTGGAGCGGACATCCCTCAATCCACGCGTCATGGGCGTGGTTGAGCGATCCGGCTGTCGCATCGAGAGGCTGACGTTCGAAAGCCGGCCGCGACTCTACGTCACCGCGAACCTCTATCTGCCCGCCGGTGCGGGCCGCCATCCGGCGATTCTCGCGCCACTCGGCCACTCTGCGAACGGCAAGGCGTGGCCGACCTACCAGAAGTTGTTCTCGAGTCTGGCGCGCAAAGGTTACGTCGTCTTGGCGTTCGACCCGTTCGGGCAAGGCGAGCGCATTGAGTACCCAGGCAGCCACCCCGGCCAGTCGGCGATCGGCGGTGGAACGAGCGAGCATGAATACGCCGGGCGCCGCCTTATTCTGCTCGGCGCCAACTTCAGTTTGTTCCGTGTGTGGGACGGCATCCGCGGAATCGACTTCCTGCTGACGCGCGCAGAAGTCGACCCCGAGCGGATCGGCTGCTGCGGGCAATCCGGCGGCGGAACACTCACGCAATTCCTGGCGGCGCTCGACAGCCGGATTCGTGTCGCCGTCGTTTCAGAGGGCAATACCGAGAACGTGGCGCAGGCTGACGTCGAGCCGCCTGGTTCTGCCGACGATGCAGAGCAGAACGTCGTGCCGGCGCTGTCGTACGGGATCGATCGAGCGGACCTGCTGTACGCCTTCGCGCCAAAGCCGCTTCTCATGACCGTGACGCTTCACGACGCCGGCCATACGTACTCGCCTGAATACGTCGCAAGCTCGCTCGATCTCTTTGCGGAGTACAAACGCGCTTACAACCTGCTGGGGGCCGACGATCGCGTGTCGCTTCAGGTAACCACCGAACAGCATGGGCTTCGTCACGCCGACAGGGTTCGTCACCACATCGTTTGGTGGCGAAAGTGCGCTGTCGCTGACGCGGCAGATGGCCGCGACCGTGCGAACATCGCCCGCGTCCGGAGCGGACGACATGCGCCAGCGGATTCGCACCGTCCTGGGCATCGAGACGTCGCGCGGCGGCGCGCCGGCGAGCCGCGTCCTGGCCACGATTCGCAAGCCAGGCTATCGGGCGGAACAGTTCGAGTTCACGAGCAATCAAGAGATTCGTATTCCAGGCTGGCTGCTGACGCCGGACACGTCCGGATCGTCCACGCCGACCGTACTGTATGTCGGCGAGGCGGCCGCATCGAGTTCAGTCGCAGAGGACGGTTTCGTCGAACGGCTGGTCACGAACGGCGGATGCCGTGTCGCCACGATCGACGTCCGCGGCCGCGGCGACTGCGCGATAGCGTATCCGCAGCGCGGTCGGTTCTACTTTTCAGATCGCGTCTCCGACGAGGCGTATCTGACCTGGTTTTCGTTGATCCTCGGCCGGCCGCTTCTTGGTGGACAGGTGTACGACACGCTCCGCGCCTTGGACTATCTCAGATCGCGGCCTGATGTAAGCGGCGCCGTCTCGCTCGTGGGCGATGGACCGCACGGCGTGATCGCGCTCTATGCCGCGGCACTCGATGAGCGCGTACGCGGCGTGGCGCTGCGGCAGACGGTGACGGACTATCGTTCACTCGCCGTGGCGGAGCGCTATACGCAGCCCTTCGGCATCTACGCGTATGGACTTCTCGGTGAATTCGATCTGCCGGAGGTGGCTGGCGCCGTCGCCCCGCGTTCGGTGCTGCTGCTGAATCTCTCGACGCCGCTTGGCGAGCCGGCCGGCGCAGCGGCGCGAGAACGCTACCGCGGCGTGCCAAACGCCAGGGTGGAGGAGGCCGTAGGCGGTGAGGACACGGTGCAGATCTTGGCGGCTTGGCTAGGGGGGAAGGGTGTGCCTGGGGCTTCGTATCAGTTTCCGTTGTAAACTTCCGGCGTTCGTTTCTGGGCCCGGAGGCATCTGGTGTCGGTTCGCGAAGCCCTCACGACCGCACTCGCCGGCCAGTATCGTATCGAGCGCGAGCTCGGACGTGGCGGGTTCGCGACAGTGTTCCTCGCGCAGGACCTCCGTCACGACCGTCCCGTCGCCCTGAAGGTTCTCTATCCGGAAGTCGCGGCGACTCTGGGATCCGAGCGATTCAAGCAGGAGATTCGGCTTGCCGCGCGGCTCCAGCACCCGCACATTCTCGGTGTGTACGACTCGGGCGAAAGCGCCGGCCACCTGTGGTTCACCATGCCGTTTGTCGAAGGCGAGAGCCTGCGCGATCGGCTGAATCGCGAGCGCCAGATCGGCGTGGACGAAGCCGTCCGAATCGCGCGGGAAGCGGCCGATGCGCTCGAGTACGCCCACCGGCATGGCGTCGTTCACCGTGACATCAAGCCGGAGAACATCCTGCTGTCCGGCCGGCATGCGCTCGTGGGCGACTTCGGCATCGCGCGCGCGATCGGCGCCGTTGCGCTGACACAGACGGGCATCACGGTTGGGACCCCCGTCTACATGAGCCCGGAACAGGCCGGCGGAGGTGAGGTGGACGCGCGCACCGACATCTATTCGCTCGGCTGTGTCCTCTACGAAATGCTTGTCGGCGAGCCGCCGTTTTCCGGCCCCAGCACCGCCGCCGTGCTCTCGCGCGTCATGACGGAAACGCCGCGACCGGTACGAGCGACGCGGCCCACGACGCCTGCGCCGGTCGATGCTGGCGTGAGCCGCGCGATGGCTCGCGTCCCGGCCGATCGGTTTGCGTCGGCAGCCGATTTCGCAGCGGCGCTGTCTCCTACCAGGGAGGACGCGACGCCGGCGATCCCGAGTGCTGCGCCAGCCGCGGCCACAGTGCCCGCGCCGCGCGTCTCGTGGCTGCGACGGCGGCTCGTCAACAATCTCGCTCCCGCACTCGCCATCGTTGCCGCACTCTTCGCCTGGTATCGCTACTCGAGCGTGACGGCGGGCACGAAGCGGCTCGCAGTGCTGCCGTTCGAGAATCTCGGCGCTGAAGCGGACGAGTACTTCGCCGACGGCATGACCGACGAAGTGCGCGGCAAGCTCGCGGCGCTCGAAGGTCTTCAGGTCACGGCCCGCTCGAGTGCGGCGCAGTACAAGAAGACCGGCGGGAAGACGCCGGAACAGATCGGCCGGGAGCTCGGCGTCGATTTCCTCCTCACCGGCACGGTGCGCTGGCAGGCGGCAGCCGGAGCCCGCCGTGTTCGCGTCAGCCCCGAGCTGATTCGCGTGTCCGATGGAACGGCTCGATGGCAGCAGGCGTTCGACACCGAGTTGGACGACGTCTTCGAGGTGCAGGCCGATATCGCGTCGCGCGTCGCGCAGGCGTTGGACGTGGCCTTGGGAACGACGACCCAGCAGCAACTTTCGGAGCGCCCAACGGCCAACCTGGCCGCGTACGATGCGTTTCTTCGCGGCGAGCAGGAATCGCAAAGCGGCACGGTGACCGATGCGGTGCCGCTTCGGAAGGCCATCGTCGCGTACGAGCAGGCGATTGCGCTGGATCCGCGATTCATGCAGGCGTGGGCTCAGCTCAGCAGGGCCGCGTGCTCGATCGCTTTTGCGACTCCTACACCCGAAGACATCGATCGATGTCGGACGGGCGCCGAGCGCGCCGTGGCGCTGGCGCCGAACCGTCCTGAAAGCCGCCTCGCGATGGCGTCGTATTTCCGCGATGTCCAGAAGGAGTACGACAAGTCGCTGGGACAGTACACGCTCGGGCTGCGATCGGCGCCGAACAACGTCGATCTGCTCGCCGCATCCGCGATCATCGAGCGACGTCTCGGCCGCTTCGAGGAGGCACTGACCCACCTGCAGCGGGCGGCCCGGCTCGATCCACGCTCCGTCGTCGCCGCCAACAACCTGGCGCGTACGTACCACGATCTCCATCGCCATCGCGAAGCGCAGACCGAGTACAGCCGCGCATTGGTGTTTGCGCCCACGAATCTGTTGCTGGTGCAGGCGAAGGCGGGGGACTTTCTGTCTCAAGGGGATCTCGCGGGCGCGCGCGAGGTGATCGCCACTGGCCTGCAGCACACGAGCGCGACCGCGCTCATCGTCCGCTTTGCGACGTTCCAGGAGATGATGTGGGTGCTGCCCGACGATCTGCGCGCGCAGGTCGTGAACCTCCAGCCGGCCCAGTTCGACAACGACCGCGCGATGTGGGCGCTGAAAGTCGGGGCGACGTATCGCCTCATGGGCGACACCGCGAAAGCGAAGTCGTACGGCGAGATAGCCGCTGACACGTACGCGAAAACCGTGAAACGGTACCCCGACGATGCGCAGCAGATGGAGCTTTTCGGCCGTGCGCTTGCTCTGACCGACCGGAAAGCCGAGGCGCTCCAGGCCGGCGAGCGATCGCTGGCCATGCGTGAGACGTCGATGGATTCAGTGAGCGGGCCGTATTACCAATACCAGGTCGCGCGAATCTGCATTCAGGTCGGCCGACACGATCGCGCGCTGGATCTGATCGAGCCGCTCCTCTCGAAGCCCGGTGACATCACGGCGGGATGGCTGCGCATCGATCCGATTTTCACGCCGCTTCGCGGCAACCCTCGTTTCGAACGTCTCATCAAATCCGCCACGTAGCATCGGAGCTCTTTGGCGAACGACAGGCCAGTGAGCCGGGCTAGTCATCCTGTATAGTCACGGCGTTCGCGGTCATTCGCGAAAGGAGTCTGCACATGACGTGCTCACGCCGCGACTTCGGTCTCCTCCTTCCCTCGCTCGCGGCGGCCCAGGCCGTCCCTGTCAGCAGCGTCGACAACGACGTCGAGCACCTGCCTGTGATGAAGACCGAGCGGTTCGCCTTCGACGAGATCCCCCTTATCGGGCGTGACGATGTTTAGGCGCGCGGCTTGCGTGGCAGTCGCGGGCATCGCGGCGATCGCGACGCTGACCGCCCAGGAACAGACGATCGCGATTCGCGCCGGACGGCTCTTTGACGCGAAGGCCGGGACGATGCTCCACAATCACGTCGTCCTGATCCGCGGCGAACGCATTGTCGACGTCGGCGCCAGCGTCACTGTGCCGGCCGGCGCGCGGGTGATCGATCTGAGCAACGCCACCGTGCTGCCCGGCATGATCGACGCGCACGTCCACGTTGCGCTCAACGTCCCGAACGAGTCGTTCGAGCATCACACGTTCGTGATGATTCAGAGCGCGCAGCGCGATCTCGACGCCGGTTTCACCACCATCGTCGACATGGACTCGCGCGGCGGCTTCGGCACCGTCGAGCTCCGCAACGCGATCAACAGCGGCCTCGTCCGCGGACCGCGTATGCAGGTCGCCGGACAGTCGCTCAACCCGCGCGCGTCGGTGCAGACGCCGAATACGACGACGGGACTGTTCGGCGGATTCACGGAGAACAAGAACATCAACGGCCCGTGGCTCGCGCGCGCGGCCGTGCGCGAGCTGAAGCTCCACGGCGCCGACTGGGCGAAGATCTACACGACGCAGGATTTCGTCGGCGACGAGCTGCGCGAGTTCCGCCCCGACGGGTCGCTCGTCGCGATTCCGTCGCTGACCCTCGAAGAAGTCCAGGCCATCGTGGACGAATCGCATCGCATGGGGCTGAAAGTCGCCTGCCACACGTACGGCGGCGAAGGCATGCGCGCGTGCGTCGAGGCGGGCGTGGACCTGCCGATGCATCTGCTGGAGCTCTATAAGGATGACGCCCTGCTGAAGGAGATCGTCCGGAAGAAGCTGCCGGTCATGATGACGCTCGACGACCTGATCGGCCTCGACGAGTCCGACCGCAGGCTGACCGGCGGAAAGACCTCGCGCCTCGGCATGGGCGAGCTGACGTTCAGGAAGCTCCTCGCCGCCGGCGTGCCGTCGCCTTTCGGCAGCGGCGCCGTACCGGAGCGTTATCCGCACGGCAAGCAGGCGAACCAGTTCGCGTACTTCGTGAAATGGGGCATGACGCCGGCGCAGGCGCTGCAGACGGCGTTTCTCACCGCCGCGAACGTGCTCAACTACGGCTGGTCGGACCGCGTCGGCAGCCTCGAGAAGGGCAAGTACGCCGACGTCATCGCCGTCAGCGGCGATCCGCTCAGCGACGTCACGGAGATGGAGCGCGTGAAGTTCGTGATGAAGGGCGGACAAGTCGTCCGGAACGACGCGACGAAGCCGTAAGGACTGGCGCCTACGTGCACGTCCGTTCGCTACCCCGTCGAATCCAGGCAATGCGTGCGGGAGTACTCGCGGCTCGCGCTCAAACGTTGACGGGCTTCCGCGTTTTTCAAGAGCACCGAGTCAACTGCGTGTCATTCCGACAGGGACAACGGACCCGACGTCGGTCAGCGCGGTACGTTGCCCTGCATGATCAACCACAGGAAGCTCAGAATGCCGAGCACGCTTAACACGACTTTCATGGCGCGCCACTCCCCTCTCCAATTACCGGAGGCGAAGGACGGCGGATCCCGCGTAGATGCGCGCGTGGATCCGATCTGCGCAGACAATAGCCGAGTTGGGAGTGTGACCCTATTCCACTAAGGTGGGTGAATTCGACGGCGATCAAGCGTACGCCGAGGAACGCCGAGCAGGTCGCAGCGCGGATGGGAATAGCGGCATACCAAGTTCTTCTGTCACAAGTGTCACTCCCCTGAAGCGGATGGAAGCGGCGACTGGACGTTCGAAGGCGAGGTGCCCGATCTCCGTTATATGCCGCTGAGCGTTCATCGCCGCTTCAACCAGATCGTGTTATCGGCCGCCGGCGCACTGTGGCCCCCCGCCGACAGAACGTTGAAAGGGTTACTTCGAGACGATGGTGGGGTTCACCCAGCCGTTCTTCATTACGCCGTGCGACGGACGGAAGCTGAGATAGTCCACATGATCGGGAATATCGGCCCAGCCGTGTATTACGCCTGGCGGAACGATCAGCACGTCACCGACCTTCAATTCGACTTTGCGTGAGCCAACCGCCAAGCCGCCGCAGCCAGGACCGTTCGGTCCGCCGTCGGGGTTGGCCGTGCTGTGCCGGCCATTGACGACATGGCCATCAATGAACGCGGTGCCGCCGCCGGAGACGATGTAATAGCCTTCGGTCTGATTGTCATGCGTAATGGCGCCCGGAATTGCGTCCGCCGGCGGATTTGCCATTCGTTCTCCGCACGGGATGGTTTGGGCCGCAGCCTGGGCGTTGCCGGCCCCGGCGGCAGGCGCGGGCGGCGGGTTCCGAGTGGAGGCGCGATGAATGATGCCCAACTCCATGCTCCAGCCGTCGCCGATATCGACAACCTTGGCATTCTCGTCACGGGTTCGCTGAGATTGTTCCGTGGCGCTGATCTTGTCGATCTCAGCCTTGGTGATGACGGTAGCGGTCGTCGGGTTTCCGGGCCTGGGCTGGGCGTAGACCGCCACAGGAATCAGAACCGCCGCCGTAAGCAAAACTTTCACAGCAGTGTTTTTCATAGTGTTCCTCCCTGAACATGTTGTCGCGTCCCGCGACGGTTTTGGCGAAGACCACCGCTGTTTTGACGAACGACAGAGCACCGCTTCGTCGTACCTCGCTGACAATCCGAAGCCGCGCTCATCGATGCGTCCACGGCGAACGTTACGCGTGAGCGGAGTCCTTTCGGACGTATGCCAGATACGCGGTCGGCGCCGAGCCATCGAATCGCCAGCAAAAGCGGCGGATCGGACGACGCGGCGCTCGGTACTCCGATTGCCGCGCGCTCGCGCTTCGGAGGAGGGTATTGTATGCGTTCGACAACCATTCCAGCCATTGCGATGTGTGTCCTCGCTTCGATGACGACGGGGCACGCCCAGGCGGCCACGCAGCCGGCCAGCCGTCTCGAGCTAATCAGCGTCAACAACAACGGCGCGCAAGGTGACAACGACAGCGATGTCGCGGCGCTGAGCGCCGATGGGCGGTTCTTCGCCTTCGCGTCGATCGCCGACAACCTCGTGCCAAACGACAACAACGTGTCGAGCGACGTCTTCATTCGCGATCGCGTGAATCGGACGACCGAGCGCGTCAGCGTCGGCCCGAACGGGGTCGAAGGCGACGCGAACAGCGGCTTCCTCGACGGACTCGGCGGCGTCAGCATCAGCGCCGACGGCCGGTTCGTCGCCTTTCGATCCTTTTCGGATCGGCTGACGCCGGACGGAAATCCCAATTTCAACGAGCACATCTACGTCCGCGATCGGCAGACGGGATCGATCGAACGCATCGACGTCGCGTCCGACGGCAGCATCGCGGCCGGCTTCGCCTGCGACATCGCGATCAGCGCCGACGGCCGCTTCGTCGCGTTCGATACCGATGCCGGCAATCTCGTACCCGGCGACGGCGATGACGCGTTCGACGTCTTCGTCCGCGATCGCCTGGCCGGTACGACCGAGGGCATCACCACACGCGTGCCGACCGATACGTTCACCGGTAACAGTTTCGTCTCGTCGATCTCGGCCGACGGCCGGTGGGTCGCATTTCAATCGAACGATCCGACGCTGGCGCACAACGATCGCAACGGTTTCTTCCAGGACGCGTTCGTGTTCGATCGCAAGACGTCGGTGCTACACGTGGTCAGCGTCAGCACGAGCGGCGTACAGAGCGACAACGACAGCTTCAACC
>QHWK01000798.1:2354-3613 GCA_003223775.1 Acidobacteriota bacterium | reverse complement strand
CCGAGGAACGGATTCGGATGGCGGAGCGGCTGGTCACGCTCGGCCGGTACGGCGAGGCGGAGGAGTGGGTGGCGCGCGCGGCGCAGATCTATCCGTATCCCGGCGTCGTGCACTTTCGAGTGGCTCAGCGGCTGCTGGCGCACGATCAGTCCGATGCCGCGATCGCGCATTTCGAGACGGCGCTCCAGCTGGATCCGAGTCAAGCCGTTGCCGACTATGCGCTCGGCGAAACGTATCTGGACGCCGAGCGTCCGCGTGAAGCGATTCCGCATCTCCGGAACGCGCTGGACGCCGGAGTGCGCGTCGATCAGGCCGGCTACGATCTCGTGCGTGCGCTCGGTGCAGCGGGCGATCGCGCCGAGGCGGTCCGCGTGCTGAGGACGCTGCGCCCCGCGCGCGACGAAGAGGTCGATCGGTGGGTCGCGCTCGCGCTCGGCGTCACGCTCGCCCTCACGCCGACGACGATTCGAAACGTCGTCGTCTCCGGCTACTGGTCTCCGCTGACCTCGTCGCACGGCGGCCTGAACTTCTACGTCGGCAACAACGCGAACGCCGACGGCACGTACCGACCCGTCGTCGGCATCTCGCCGAACATGATGGGGCAGCAGGCGGACACCCGCGCGGTTGCAGAGCGGGCAACCGGGCGGCGGCTCGACGACGGCGGCGTCTCGTGGTACTTCTACGAGCTCGCGTGGACGTGGATGCGCGAGCATCCGATGGACGCGGCGCGGCTCTTCGCGCGAAAGCTGTCGTTGATGTTCAGCGCGGGCTACATCTGGCTGAACTACAGTTATCCGTTCTTCGCGCGCGACGCCCGCACGCTGCTGCGCCTGCTGCTCGTCGGGCCGTGGGTGCTGATCCCGCTCGGCCTCGTCGGCTTCGTCGTCGCGGCGCCGGGCACGAGGCGGTGGGACTACGTCACGTGGGCGTCGTTCGTGCCGCTCTACGGGTTGGCGGTGGCGATCTTCTACGTCACCGATCGGTACCAGCTGCCGATACTGATTCCGCTGTGCGTCGGCGCCGGCGCCGCGATCGACGCGCTGGCGACGGCCGTGTCTCTGAAGCGGTGGCGGGCCGTCGCGATCGCGACCGCGGCGTTCGTCGTGCTGCTCGTCTGGGCGAATCGTCCTCTCCGTCTCGACGACGGCGTGGCCGAGGAACGGATTCGGATGGCGGAGCGGCTGGTCACGCTCGGCCGGTACGGCGAGGCGGAGGAGTGGGTGGCGCGCGCGGCGCAGATCTATCCGTATCCCGGCGTC
>QHWK01000798.1:0-2173 GCA_003223775.1 Acidobacteriota bacterium | reverse complement strand
GGTCGCGCTCGCGCAGCTCGCCGTGCAGCTGCAGGAGCCGCCGCTCGCGGAAACGTTCGCCCGGAGCGCGATCGCGGCGCGGCCGGACGACGGGGCCGCGCACGCGCGGCTCGGCGACGCGCTCAACCTCGAACGCCGATGGACCGAAGCCGCGCGCGAGCTCGAAGACGCCGTCCGTCTGAACCCGCGCGATGCGGCCGCGCACATCGGTCTTGCCGTCGCCGACGCCAACACGGGGCGTCTTTCGGATGCGCGTCAACACGTGCGTGAGGCGCTCCGTCTCGATCCCGGGTCCGAGCCGGCGCGACGGCTTCAGGAGGCGATCAAATGATCCCGTCACCGTGGACGCGACGACTCGTCGTCGCCGCGAGCCTGTGGGCGCTCCTCGCCCTTCGCGCGGCGGTGGCGGGCAGTGCGCAGACGGCGGCGCCGCCTGGAGCCGACTCGACGGTGTGGAGCGGCGTGTACAGCGCCGAGCAGGCGAAGCGCGGCGAGGCGAGCGCCAACCGGAGCTGCGCGAAATGCCACAATGCGGATCTGACCGGCGGCCAGGACGGTCCGAGCCTCGTCGGCCGGGAGACGCTCGACGCATGGAGCACGCTGACGCTCGGCGAGCTGTTCGATCGGATCAAGACGACGATGCCCGCCGATGCGCCGCAGACGCTCAGCGCGCAGGAAACCGCCGACATCCTTGCGTACGTCCTCAGCCTGAACAGGTGTCCGCCCGGCGAGAAGGATCTCCCGTCCGATGCGGCCGCGCTCGGTCGGGTGCGCATCACCAGCCATCCCGATCCGAGGCAGGATGTGTGTGAAGCGCGTTCATCCGACGAGCGGTCCCGCAGTAACATTCCGGCGCCATGATCACTCGCCGAGATTTTCTGGCGGCAACCTCCGCCTCGTTCGTGACGGCCGCGATCGGATCGCCCGCGGCGATGGCGCCGGAGCGTCCGTGGTACGCGACCATGCGGCGCTGCGGACAATTGAATCTGAACGAGCGCGATCCGCTGACGCTGGACGTGTCGAGCTGGCTCGAGTATTGGGCGTCGCTGAAGCTCGATGCACTGCTCCTGAACGGCGGTGGCATCGTCGCGTTCTATCCGACGGCGGTGCCGTACCATCACCGGAGCGAATTCCTGGGATCGCGCGATCTGTTTGGCGAGCTCGCGACCGCCACGAAATCGCGCAACATGCGGCTCGTCGCGCGCATGGACTGCAACTACGCCTACGAGGACGCGCTGCGCGCGCATCCCGAGTGGTTCGAGCGGAGTCGTGATGGATCGCCGCGCCCGCATGGCGAGTCGCCGTGGCTCTACAAGACGTGCATGTTCGGTCCGTACTTCACCGAGCAGATGGCGGCGATCTACCGCGAGATCAACCGCTCGTATCCCGTGGACGGCTTCTTCACCAACGGTTGGCCGAGCACGGGTGAGCTGACGGTCTGCCACTGCGAGAGCTGCCAGACGGTGTACCGGGAACGCGTCGGCGGCGTGCCGCCCGATCGCGCGGACGCGTCGAGCTCGCTGTACCGGAAGTACTACGATGCGTACATGGATCGCGTGCTGGACGTGTGGCGTGGGTGGCAGGCAGTCGTCACCGAGGCGCGGCCCGATTCGGTCTACGTCGGCAATCTCGGCGGCGGCATCCGGACGGTGAAGAACGTGAAGCGCCTCGGCGAGGCGGCGCGCTGGTTCAACGCCGATCATCAGGGACGCAGCGGCGACACCGTCATCTGGGACTGCGCGCAGCAGGGACGTGTCGCGCGTGCGGTGATGGAAGACCGTGCGGTCACCAACGTCACCGGCGCGTACAGCAACAGCCGGCCGACCTGGCGTCACGTGACGAAAGCGCCGGCCGAAACGACGATGTGGATGGCCGAGACCGCGGCGAGCGGGATGGTCCCGTGGTTCCACTGGCTCGGCGGCGCGCCCGAAGACACGCGATGGAAGGAGGTTGGCCGCGCGTTCTTCACGTGGCTCTCGGCCAACGAGCCTCATTTCCGCAACGTGCGGTCCGTGGCGGACATCGCCGTCCTGTATCCGCAACGGACCGTCGCGTTCTATCCATCGGGCACCGAGTACCTGCAGGGCCTCTACTACGCGCTGCTCGAGGGGCGCTTCGTCTTCGATTTCGTCCACGAGGACAACCTCGGGACCGATGCGCTCCGAAAATACCG
>QHWK01000797.1 GCA_003223775.1 Acidobacteriota bacterium | reverse complement strand
TCACGTGGCCGGGGCGGCGACCGGCTGCGGCCACATCGGCCGGAAGATGTACCACTGGTCCGGCCAGCGACTGACGAACGTCTCGAGGCCGCGCGCGATCGCCTGGGTCGCGTGCTGCACGTCCTCGGCCGCCTGCTTCGTCCGGCTGACGAAGATCGGAGGAAGGGCGATGCCGGTGAAGGTGTTGTCCTTGTCCCGGACGACCGCGGCGACGACGATCGGTGCGCCTGACACGCGCGCCAGGTTCGCGGCGACGGCCGGGAACGCGGTCGGCGTCCCGAAGAATTCGGCTTCGACGTTGTCGAACGAGTGGGTCCGCGGCCCCAGATCCATCATCAGCCCGACCATCTCGTTGCGGCGGAGAGCACCGAGGACCTTCTTGGCCGCGCCGTCGGGCGAGAGAAGCGTGATGTTCTTGTGTGCGCGGTTGCCGACGAGGAGGTCCATCAGGCGCTGGTTCTCCAGCTCATCGGCGATGCGCGCGCCGCCGAGCTCGAAGTTTCCGAAATGGATCGAGACGAAGATCACGCCCTTTCCGAGCGCAAGCGCGCCGCGAAGGTGCTCCCAGCCCTCGACGGATACGAGGCGCTCGAAATCCGCGACGCTGAGCCTGGGAAAACGCATGATCTCGACGACGTACTTCGCGAAGTTCCGGAACGCCCGGCGCGTGACCCGCGCGACCTCCCGATCGCCGGATGGCCTTCCGAGCACGATCGCGAAGTTGTGCTTCGCGATCCGCCGCTTGGCGGTCCATGCGAGGTACCCGACCTCGCCGAACGCGACCGCGAAGGCATACAGCGGACGGGCCGGGAGTCGTTGCGCGATGCCGGCGCCGATCCGCCAGGCCCAGTAGCCGATGCCGTGAACGACCCGGTCGATCACGAAGCCTTGCCGACAAGGGTCTCGTTGTCCCGGCCGGCGATGAAGTCTTCGACGCGAAGGCGCGCGCGATCGTCGTGGATCTGCTTCGGCGGCGACTTCATGAAGTACGAGGCTGGAGCGACGATCGTCCCCCCGAGGCCGCGGTCGAGGGCCAGCTTGCAGCAGCGGATCGCGTCGATGACGACGCCCGCGCTGTTCGGGGAGTCCCAGACCTCGAGCTTCACCTCCGCGTTGAGCGGCACGTCGCCGAACGTCCGTCACGGCGTTCGTCTTGCTGATCTTCTTCGATTCGAGCCGCTCGCGCTCGAGCATGTTGAGGAAGTCGGTATTACCGCCGAAGTTCAGCTGATACGTGCGATCGAGACGGACCCCGCGGTCCATGAACAGCCGTGTCAGGACCCGATGGGTGATCGTCGCCCCGACCTGTGACTTGATGTCGTCGCCGAGGACCGGCAGCTTGCGGTCGGCGAAACGCTTCTGCCAGTACGGCTCGCGGCCGATGAACACCGGAACGCAGTTGATGAACGCGCAGCCGGCATCGAGCACCTGCTCGACGTACCACTTGGTGGCCTCCTCGCTCCCGACGGGCAGGTAGGAGACGACCACATCGACCTTCCGCTCCTTGAGGATCGCGACGATGTCGTCGGTCGGTCCGTCGGCCTTCTTCACGACCGCCGAAAGGTACTTTCCGATGCCGTCGTGGGTCATGCCCCGCGACACCTTCACGCCGGTCTTGGGCACGTCCGCGAAGCGGTAGGTGTTGTTCGGGGACGCATAGATCGCGTCCGCGAGGTCCTTGCCGACCTTGTTCCGGTCGACGTCGAACGCCGCGACGAATTCCACGTCGCGCAGGTGATAGCCGCCGAGCTCGACGTGCATGAGTCCCGGGATCTGCTGTCCGGGCTTCGCGTTGCGGTAGTAGTGGACACCCTGCACGAGCGAGCTCGCGCAGTTGCCGACGCCGATGATCGCGACGCGGATCGGCCGCCGGCGCGTGGTGGGCCTGCCGACACGGCGTGTCGCTGTCTTGGTCTTCCGGGTGCTGGAAGCGGGCATGTCTATCGAATTCCTTCCTTGTTGCGGTTGTTGAGCTCGCGAGCCACGAAGGCGATCCGCTGGAACAACGTGATGACCGAGAGCAGCGCGACGGCGGCGAACGCCGCGACCACCAACGGATAGACCTCGAACACGCCCCACACGCCGATCCCGATGAGCAGGATGGTGAGGCGGGCTTCTCGGGGCATGAGGCCGACGGTGGCGGTCGTGCCCATGGATTCGGCTTTCGCGCGGACGTAGCTCACGAGGAACGACGCCACGAGACCGCCGAGCGCGGCCCAGAACAAGACCGGGTCGCCCAGCGACGCGCCGAGCGCCGCAGCGCCCGCGGCGAGGGCCGCGTCGGAGACGCGATCGAGCGTCGAGTCGAGGAACGCGCCGAAGCGCGTTCCGCCTCCGGAGACCTTGGCGAGCTGACCATCGAGCGTGTCGGCCAGCGCGCCGGCGAGCAACACGACCAGCGCGGGCAGCGGCCTGGCGGCCCCCAGCAACGCCGATCCCGCGACGGTGACGAGCACGCCGACGACCGTGACGGCGTTCGCCGAGATGCCGAACCGGTGCAGGCCGCGCGCGACGGGCGCGAGCGTCAGACGCGTGCCCTCGGCGACGACGTTCGGCATCAGGCCGTGGCTCACCGTGCGGCTCCCGGATTCATCAACGTCCGGAAGCCCCGCTCGTGGAGCTGCGCGAAGCGCTCGCGGTCGAACGTGCAGCGGACCTCGCGGCCGACGCGCACCGTCCGAACGACCCCGGCCAGGCGGAGCCGGCGCAGGTGCCACGAGAGCAGCGGCTGGCTCAGCCGCAGCCTCGCGGCGAGGTCCGAGACCGTGTGCTCGCCGTGCGCGGCGAGCGTCTGCAGGATCCGCAGCCGCGTGTCGTCGCCGAGTGCGCGGTAGTAGCGGCGCAGATCGCGCGAGGACGCGTCGGTCAACGTCATGTGGCTGAGTGCACTCTCATGATCCGAGACGATACTTTAATGCTGGCTTATGTGTCCAAAGGCGCTAGATAATTCGCGCCGCGACCTCGGCGGCCGGGCCCGCGCGACGCCGAGGCGACCTCCGGCGATGACGCCGACCCGCCATACTCGGCGGATGCCTTCCCGCCGTGGCTCGCAGCGGCCGACCGGCGTGTCGCCGCTGTTCTCACCTGACGTCGCGGCGGCCACTGGCGCGCAGCTGGCCCGGCCGCTTGCCGCACGGGTGCGGCCGCGCGATCTCGACGAATTCGTAGGCCAGGCACATCTGGTCGGCAGCGGCCGGGTGCTGCGGCGTGCCATCGACGCCGGACAGCTCCCCTCGATGATCCTCTGGGGTCCCCCAGGCACGGGAAAGACGACCCTGGCCGCGATCGCCGCGCGGCGGGCCAACGCGCGCTTCGTCGCCCTGTCGGCCGTCTC
Organism: Acidobacteriota bacterium; assembly: GCA_003223775.1. Lineage (GTDB taxonomy): Bacteria > Acidobacteriota > Vicinamibacteria > Vicinamibacterales > CAVVIG01 > QHWK01. Next base: position 108 of record QHWK01000797.1, on the reverse strand, counting down.
GGCCGGCGTCGCCGACCTGCGACGCGTGATCGAGGAGGCGAGGGAGATCAGGCGGGCGACCGGGGAGCGGACCGTGATGTTCATCGACGAGATCCACCGCTTCAACAA
>QHWK01000796.1 GCA_003223775.1 Acidobacteriota bacterium | reverse complement strand
TCTACTCCGGCGCGCCGCAGTCGGTGTTCGTCCTCGTGTCGCTGCTGGTCTGTCTGATTCCGACGACGATCGGCGGCCTGCTGTCGGCGATCGGCATCGCCGGCCTGGATCGCCTCGTGCAGCGCAACGTCCTCGCGATGTCGGGGCGGGCCGTGGAAGCCGCCGGCGACGTGCACACGCTGCTCCTCGACAAGACGGGCACGATCACGTTCGGCAACCGTCAGGCCACGGAGTTCCTGCCGCTCGCCGGCGTGTCCGAGCAGCAGCTCGCCGACGCGGCGCAGCTGTCGTCGCTCGCCGACGAGACGCCGGAGGGGCGGTCGATCGTCGTGCTCGCGAAGGACAGGTACGGCATCCGCGGCCGCGAGCTGTCGGAGAAAGGCGTCGTGTTCGTGCCGTTCACGGCGCAGACGCGCATGTCGGGCGTCGATCTGAACGGCCGGCAGGTGCGGAAGGGTGCGGCCGACGCCATCAGGAAGTACGTGTCGGCCAACGGCGGCGGCGTGCCGCCCGAGCTGCAGGCGATCGTGGACGGCATCGCCCGGTCCGGCGGCACGCCGCTCGTGGTGGCCGAGCGGACGCGGCCGCTCGGCGTGGTGCACCTCAAGGACATCGTCAAGGGGGGCATCCGCGAGCGCTTCGCGGCGCTGCGCGCGATGGGCATCAGGACGGTGATGATCACCGGCGACAACCCGCTGACCGCCGCGTCGATCGCGAGCGAAGCCGGCGTCGACGACTTCCTCGCGGAGGCGACGCCCGAGGACAAGATGGCGCTGATCAGGCGCGAACAGCAGGACGGCAAGCTCGTCGCGATGACCGGCGACGGCACCAACGACGCGCCCGCGCTGGCGCAGGCGGACGTCGGCGTGGCGATGAACACCGGCACGCAGGCGGCGAAGGAAGCGGGCAACATGGTCGATCTGGACTCGAGCCCGACGAAGCTGATCGACATCGTCGAGATCGGGAAGCAGCTGCTGATGACACGCGGCGCGCTGACGACGTTCTCGATCGCCAACGATGTCGCGAAGTACTTCGCGATCATCCCGGCGATGTTCGCCGCGGCGTTCCCCGTGCTGATGACGCTCAACGTCATGCAGCTGAAGACGCCGCAGTCGGCGATCCTGTCGGCCGTGATCTTCAACGCCGTGATCATCGTCGCGCTGGTGCCGCTTGCGCTGCGCGGCATCGCGTACCGCGCGATGAGCGCAGAGGCGCTGCTGCGGCGCAACCTGCTGCTGTACGGCGTCGGCGGCATCGTCGTGCCGTTCATCGGCATCAAGATCATCGATGCCATCATCACCACGTTGAGGCTGGCGTGAACATCACCCGCAATCTCCTCGTCGCCGCGCTCATGACCATCGTCACGACGCTCCTCTTCGGCATCGTCTATCCGCTCGTGACGGATATTTTCACGGTCGTCCGTCCGCGGCCGGCGCCGGCTACGATGCCGCGAATTCCGCCGGCACGAACCTCGGGCCCACGAGCAGGAAACTGGTCGACAGTGTGAAAGCCGCGGTCGTGGCCGCGAAGAAGGAGAATCCCGCGGCGCCGGTGCCGATCGATCTCGTCACCTCGTCGGCGTCCGGTCTCGATCCGCACCTGAGCCCAGCGGCCGCGCTCTTTCAAGTGCCGCGCGTGGCGCGCGAGCGCGAGGTGAACGAGGCGGATGTGCGGCAGGTCGTCGAGGCGCACGTCGAGAACCGGCAATGGGGATTCTTCGGCGAGCCGCGCGTGAACGTGCTCGAGCTGAATCTCGCGCTGGACGATCGATGGCCGAGGCGAAGGTAAGCCCCGACGCGCTGCTCGCCCGCCTCAAGGAGAAGGATCGGGCGCGGCTGCGGATTTATATCGGCGCCGCGCCCGGCGTGGGAAAGACCTACGCCATGCTGCGCGAAGCGCACGCCCTGCGCTCGCGCGATCTCGACGTCGTCATCGGCCTCATCGAAACCTATGGACGCCAGGACACCGACGCGCAGCTGCAGGATCTCGAGCTGATCCCGCGCAAGGTCGTGGACTACCGCGGCGCGACGATGGAGGAGATGGACGTCGAGGCGATCCTGGCGCGCACGCCGCAGATCGTCGTCGTCGATGAGCTCGCGCACACCAACGTGCCCGGCAGCCGCCACGAGAAGCGCTACGAGGACGTGCTCGACATCCTGAACGCCGGCATCCACGTCATGACCGCCGTGAACATCCAGCATCTCGAGACGCTGAACGACGCCGTGGCGCGCGTCACCGGCGTCCGCGTGCGCGAAACGGTGCCCGACACGTTTCTCGATCGCGCCGACGAAGTGATCAACGTGGACGCTACGGTGGAGGAGCTCCGCACCCGCCTGCGGCAGGGGAAGATCTACAAGCCGGAGAAGGTCGAGCAGGCGCTCACGAATTTCTTCCGGAAGGGCAACCTGTCGACGCTCCGCGAGCTCGCGCTGCGCGCCGTGGCCGACGAAGTCGGCGAGAAGGCCGCGAGCTATCGTGAGCGCGAGGGCCTCGAGCCCGCGCTGATTCCCGAGCGCGTCATGGTCTGCATGAGCTCGAACGCGCTCGCGCCGCGCGTGCTGCGCACCGGCGCGCGCATCGCCGGCCGGCTTGGCGCGAAATGGTATGCGGTCTACGTCGAGACGCCGAAAGAACGGCCGGGCCGCATCGGTCCGCCGGACGCCGAAGCGCTGCAGCAGAACATC
>QHWK01000795.1 GCA_003223775.1 Acidobacteriota bacterium | reverse complement strand
CCAGCTGTCGGGCGAGCGCGTCGACACGGCCGGTGCGCCTGCCGCGTTGTGGATGTCGGCGCAGCTCGTCGCGCATTGGGTGATACGCGGCCCCTTCAGCGCGACGGTGCGTCCCGAGTTCTGCTGGGACCGCGACGGGCACTGGACCGGCTTTCCGCAGCGCGTGATCGCACTGACGGCCGGCGGCGAGTATCGCCTGCCGATTCGAGGAGCGCGGGCGCTCGTTCGCGCCGAGTACCGCGTCGACGATTCGCGCGGCGGCGACGGCGGCTTCTTTGCGGGCGCCGACAATCACCTCACGCCGACGCAGCATGTTTTCGTCGCGGCGATGATCGTGGTGTTTGACGCCGCAGGGCGGCCTTGAATGCTGGCGCCGATGGTGCCCACGTTCGTCGGCGAACGCGTGATGGTCTGCATGAGCTCGAACGCGTTGGCGCCCCGCGTGCTGCGCACCGGCGCGCACATCGCCGGTCGGCTTGGCGCGAAATGGTATGCGGTCTACGTCGAGACGCCGAAAGAACGGCCGGGCCGCATCGGTCCGCCGGACGCCGAAGCGCTGCAGCAGAACATCAAGCTGGCCGAGAGCCTTGGCGCGACCGTGGTCAAAGTGCACGCCGAACATCCCTCCGAGGGATTGATCGCGTTCGCGCAGCGCGAAGGGATCACGCACGTGATCTTCGGGCAGAGCGCGCGGTCGCGCTGGGAGATCCTGTGGCGCGGCTCGACGTTGAACCGCTTTCTCGGCACCGTGCGCGATGCGGCGGTGCAGGTGGTGCCGCTCGACGTGGGATAACATCTCACGCGTGCCGACCGCGCTCACTCTTCAAATCCGCCGCCTGCCGTCGTCCCACGGGCTCGCGCTGCCGGCCTACATGACCGCCGGCGCCGCCGGCATGGATCTCTGCGCCGCCGTCGAGGCCGACGTGGCGATCGAGCCGGGCGCGATCGTGCTCGTGCCGACCGGCCTCGAGGTCGCCATTCCGGACGGCTTCGAAGGGCAGGTGCGGCCGCGATCGGGGCTCGCGGTGAAGCACGGCATCAGCCTGCCGAACACGCCGGCGACGATCGACGCCGACTACCGCGGCGAGATCCGCGTGCCGCTCATCAACCTCGGTCGCGAGCGCTTCCTCGTCTCGCGCGGCATGCGCATCGCGCAGTTCGTCGTCGCGCCGGTGGTGCGCGTCGCGTGGTGCGAGGTCGCCGAACTGCCGGCCACCGATCGCGGCGCGCGAGGCTTCGGGCATTCCGGCGTCACCTGATATACTTTTTTGTCACATGCCGGACGCTGCGGCCCAGGTGGAGATTCCGAAGCGCGCGCTGTTCAAGGCCGCGGAGGTCTGCGATCTCGTGAAGGTGCAGCCCTACGTGCTGCGGTCGTGGGAGGCGGAATTTCCGGATCTCGGGTTGTCGAAGGCGTCGGGCGCGCCGCGCGTCTACCGGCGCGAGGATGTCGAGCAGGTGCTGCGGATCAAGCATCTGCTGCTGGTCGAGGGGCTGACGCTCGCCGGCGCGCGCCGCCGGCTGGAGGACGAAACCTCGCCCGTCGCGCCGGATGCGCCGGCGATCGACGAGCTCATCGGGCGGAATGCGCGCGAGCGGCTGACGGCGGTGAAGCGCGGCCTGCAGTCGATTCTCGATCTGCTCGCGTCGCGCGTGGGCGTCGAGGAGTTCCGGCTGGCGCCGCCGCCGTCGGCGCCGGCGCGGCACGCGCGGCCGATGGCCGCGTCGCGCGCGAAGCCGGCGCGCGGCAAACGGCCCGCGCCGCGGTCGGGCCGCGCCCCCCAGGCGCGGCGCAACGGCCGGTAGTCGCGTCGTTCGTTGTCGAAGCTCGGGATGTAGCGCAGCCTGGTTAGCGCACCTGACTGGGGGTCAGGGGGTCGCCGGTTCGAATCCGGCCATCCCGACCACTTTTTGACCTTTCTGAAGGCTCGGGCGGAGATTTTCTCAGCGCTCCACTATTCGACCAGCCGCGCGCGTTCGAACGCCCCCTGGAAGTAGGCTGACTCCAGACCCGAGGCCCAGGATTCGAGCGCCTCGCGGCTCGCCTGCGAGGTCTCATGGCCAGTTCGCAGCACGGGACCCGGCATGTCAGCCGGCACAAATTCCACCCAGCCTATCCAGGTCCCATCCGGTTCGGGTTTTCCGTACGTGCGCGCACGGTACCGTTGTCCATCCGATGTTCGAACATGCGTTGAATGCTCGCGAATCAGTTGGGTCATCCGTCACGCTCCGACGTGTGCTGCGGCGCTTCGCGGGCCTTTCGTGATGTACAGGCCGAGCCCCGTGCCGCCACTCTTTCCCAAGCGTCCAATCGTCCTGTAGGCTTCGAAGACGTTTGGCAACTCTTCGCGTGAAATACCTGGACCGGTGTCGCCGACGGCGATCAGCACGTCCTTCTCCCTGAGTTCAGCGCGAAGGGTGACGGTGTCGCCGGGGTCGCAGAACTTGATCGCGTTGCCCAGAAGATTCCCCAAGACCTGCAGAACGCGGTCGCGGTCGCATATCACGTCGACATCATCGATTGCCGTTTCAGAATGAAGACGTACGCCCTTGTCGCGAGCAATGAGCTGATGACGGTCAGAGCTCTCCACGAGGATGGATTTGAGCCCCACGCGCCGCGGCTCAAAGGAGAGCCGACCCGCCTGAATGGACGCCATGTCGAGCAGATCACCGAGAAGATGCTGCATACTGCTGGCGGTCCGTTGAATCGTCTCCACGGGCTTCGTGACATCCACTCGATCTTTCAGCGTGGACCTTCTGCATAGAGGCGGGCATTCTCGATCGCGGTCGCCGCCCGCCCGGCCAGATCCTCCGCAATCCGCAGATCGTCCTCGGAGTATCGTCGCTTCGATTCGGCGGTGACGAACGCGATTGTGCCCAACACCTGGTCGCGTGAAAGGATCGGCACGATGATGTATGCCTTGAGCCCCAGCCCGCGGAGGATTTCCAAGTGCTGCGAATCAGTCGCTGCGGCCGCCATCTCCGCGTCGGTGATTTCAGCGATCAGTTCTGGACGGCCGGTCCGCAGCACATGCGGGATACCCGTCGACGCATTCGGATCGTGCGGGTATCGTTCCTCCAATTCGTAAGCGAGCGTTTCTTTGTCTGGATCGGCGTGGGATACAGACACGCGCTGGAGAGCTCCATTCTGGATCAAATCGACAACACACCAGTCTGCGATCGTGGGTACCGCGAGGCGCGCGATCCTTTTCAGCGTTGCTTCATAATCGAGAGACTGCGCGAATTGTCTACTCGCTTCGGCGAGAAACCGGTGAGCGCTCTCCGTGCGCCTCAGCTCTGCAAGCAGTTGCGCTTTGATGACGATGGATGTCGCCCGACTGGCCATCGTTCGGAAGAGCAGTTTGTCCTCTTCTGAGAATTCAGACGCCGTCAATGAGCCGATGTGGGCAACGCCGATCACCTTGTCGTCGCGCATCAAGGGCACGCCGTATAGTGCGCGCACCCCTTTGCCTCGTATAGCCGGACTTATGACTCTGGGGTCGCTCGCGGCATCTTGAATAAAGATGGGCCGTCGCTCGGTGGCCACGTGTCCGGCGATGCCACCCGATGTCGTGATCGGAAACGTCTCGTCGATGCCTTCTTCGAGACCGACGGCAGCGCGAACGCGCAGGGTGTCGCCTTCTCGGAGCAGCACGACGGCCGTATCGACCGACTCGGTGCTCTCGAGCGTTGCACGGAGAAGGTCCTTCAGGAACGTCTCCAGGTCAGCAGTCCCGAGCGCCGACTCTGAAATGCGGTCGACCGCCTTCAGCAGTTTGTCCCGCGCTTCGGCATAGCGTACCGTCGCCTGCCTGAGCAACTCGTCCAACGCGGTGTCGAAGTTTCGCAGTTCACCGAGATCGATCGTCGGGCCGATTCGTGCCTCCCACAGATCGAGGACCGCGCGACGCAGAAGGCCGTACTCTGTGACGATGTTGTCAAGATCGAATCCCCGTGCGAGACGGTCGACGGCGTGGGCCTTTGGAAGAGTGCCGAAGGACACTGGTTTGCCATTGTGAACGGACTCGACGAAATCGGCTATGAGCTCGAGAATCTTTGGCAGGTGGTCGACGATCGCGGAATCGGAGAGATCGCGTGCTTGGGACATTGCACGCATCCGCTGTATCCAGTCGGCGATAATCTCAGCTTCCCGATCTCGGAGGAACTCACAAAGACGGGAACGCGGCGGTTCGAGGCCCGCGGGAGCGCCTGTCATTTCATTCCCTGCAGACGGACACGGTCTCAGTGTCTGTGAGAGACACCTTGCGACGGTCAGTCGCGCTCAGGACTGTCGCCGCCGAAAGCCTCCCGGCTTTGACGAGCGCCGTCCTCCGCGTGGGAACCGCATACACCTCCAAGAAATTTTGATTGCATCGCTCATTCCAGCACGGCGGCGGCAGCCGAGCTCTTCGATTTCTTCCGCCGATGTTGCAGCTGCAGGTTTTCGACAGTAGCTTATATTTTACAGCGTCACTCGCCGAACCTGCACAATCAGCGTGGCGTCACGCCTTCACATCGCGGTTTGCGGACCTTTTATTCCAGACGACCGGCGTGTTGGCATTTACGTTGCTGGTCGATTTTGCCAACCGCCAAAAGACGCAGCTTCAGATCGGATGATGCGAGAAGGGTCTTAGTGCCGTCAGTCGAACTCGAACAACTTCGGAAGCGAAATGCCTAGCGCGTGTGCCAGGTTTTCGAGGTTTTTGAGCGAAGGATTCCGCTTCCCGAGTTCGATGCCGGCGAGGTAGACGCGGTGAATGCCGGCCTCTTCCGCCAGGCGTTCCTGAGACCAGCCTTTCTTTGATCGCAATTGACGAATGCGTTGGGCGAGACCTTTGGCTGCGGGCGGGACCAACGGAAGGCGACGCTTGACCACGCGCGCATGGTGGTCGCTTATCGCTGCCGCACACAATAAACTATGAGTTACGCCGTCGTGAACGGCGCACTTTCCAGGGAACGGCGATGCTCCGAGATCGGCACAATGCCGCAATCTGTTTCTTGAGAAGCTTTCTGATCGGTCCGCTTCGGACCCTCATGACGTGCTGCTGCAATTGGGTCAATGCGGCGTGAATTCGTTGTTCGAGCTTCGCTTCCTCAACGAAGCAGCTTCGCAGGGCCACCGCTGCGTGGCCAAGGTGCTGACGGGCCGTTTCGGTGCCTGCCAGCCATCCGATCAATTTTTCGATCTGCGCCAACAATCCAATCTCTGAACTGCGTTTGGAATCCACCACCATAGGGTTCGTCACCAGGGGTTCGGGTACCGACCGACGAAACTTGACGACGCGACATCAACTGCACGGAGGGACACGTCAGCAATTCGTGGGCCAGCTCAGGCTCAATCTTCATCGGTGAATGCGGGGTTTATTCGAGCTAGCTCAGCCGCTCATTGGCCCGGGAGGCAGTGACGTCCAGGCCAATACAGGCAGGTCCGGAGCTGTGGATCGCGTGATCTGGAACGCGAAGAAGCACGATGTCTTCGGCTTGGCGCCGCCGCGGTGTTCGCGTCGCGCTTCTTATTCCTGCCGCGCCTGCCGCCGGCGAGGCGTCTCGATTGCGCGCTTGATCTTCGCCCAGCGCGCCTTTTGAGCCGCCACAATCGCCGCACGACCGGCGGCGGACAGCTTGCCCCGGCGCCGCGATTGAAGCGGTGGCCTCGCGCCGGTCCGCGATCTTCGCGCCGGCGCTCCTGAATTTGCGCCCAGAAGCGATTCGATAAGAGCCGTCTCACGGCGCAGTTCCTCGAGGCGCATTTTGGCGCCGCGACGTGCGAGGTCTTGCATCTGATCTGCTGGCATTGAATTCGGCAAATGGTCCTCCTCAAATCAAACACCGGAAGAGTACCACAGAGCGCGTTGTAATTGAGCTTTGCTTTTG